>NZ_JBHYYB010000035.1:0-2504 GCF_042752535.1 Kitasatospora sp. NPDC059327
GCCCCGCCTCCGAGCGGAGGCGGGGCCGCGGCGGCACGCGGGTCGGGACCGGCCGGTCCTACTCCTCGTCGTCGCCCTCGACGGCCTCCGGGCGACCGCCGGAGAGCGCCTCGAAGGCGAGGAACTCGGTCTCGGCGGCGTCCCGGCCCTTCTGCTTCTCGCGACGACGGTCGACCGCCGGTCGCGGGTTCTCGAAGCGGTGGTCCTCACCGCGGCGGCCGAGCATCTCGGCGCCGGCGGCCATGGTCGGCTCCCAGTCGAAGACGACGGCGTTCTCCTCCGGGCCGATGATGACGGTGTCGCCCTCCCGGGCACCGACCTTCCAGAGCTTGTCCTCGATGCCGAGGCGGGCCAGCCGGTCGGCGAGGTAGCCGACGGCCTCGTCGTTGGAGAAGTCGGTCTGGCGGACCCAGCGCTCCGGCTTGGAGCCGCGGATGCGGTAGGCGCCGTCCTCCTCCTCGATGGTGAAGCCGGCGTCGTCCACGGCGGTGGGCCGCAGCACGATCCGGGTGGACTCCTCCAGCGGCTTGGCGGCCCGGGCCTCGGCGACGATCTGCGCCATCGCGAAGTTCAGCTCGCGCAGGCCCTTGCGGGAGGCGGCGGACACCTCGAAGACGCGGTAGCCGCGCTCCTCCAGCGACGCCCGGGTGAGGTCGGCGATGTCCTGGCCGTCCGGCACGTCGATCTTGTTGAGCGCCACCAGGCGCGGCCGGTCGTCCAGGCCGCCGTACTGGGCCAGCTCGGCCTCGATGGTCTCCAGGTCGGTCAGCGGGTCGCGGCCGGGCTCCAGGGTCGCGCAGTCCAGCACGTGGACCAGCACCGAGCAGCGCTCGACGTGGCGCAGGAACTCCAGGCCGAGGCCGCGGCCCTGGCTGGCGCCCGGGATCAGGCCGGGCACGTCGGCGACGGTGTAGACGATGTCGCCGGCGGTCACCACGCCGAGGTTGGGGATCAGGGTGGTGAACGGGTAGTCCGCGATCTTCGGCTTGGCGGCGGAGATCACCGAGATCAGCGAGGACTTGCCGGCGCTGGGGTAGCCCACCAGGGCCACGTCGGCGACGGACTTGAGCTCCATGACGATGTCACGGGCCTCGCCCGGCTCGCCGAGCAGCGCGAAGCCGGGCGCCTTGCGGCGGGCCGAGGACAGCGCCGCGTTGCCCAGGCCGCCGCGGCCGCCGGCGGCGGCGACGAAGCTGGTGCCGTGGCCGACCAGGTCGGCGAGGACGTTGCCCTGCCGGTCCATCACGACGGTGCCGTCCGGCACCAGCAGCACGAGGTCGTGACCCTCGGCGCCGGTCCGGTTGCCGCCCGCGCCGGGCTTGCCGTTGGTCGCCTTGCGCTTGGGCGAGTGGTGGTACTCCAGCAGGGTGGTGATCTGCGCGTCCACGGTGAGGATGACGCTGCCGCCCTCACCGCCGTTGCCCCCGTCCGGGCCTCCCAGCGGCTTGAACTTCTCCCGGTGCACGGAGGCGCAGCCGTGGCCCCCGTTACCCGCGGCGACGTACAGCTCGACGCGGTCCACGAAGGTGGTCATGGGTGTGCCTCCAGTGCGAAGAAAGTGTTGACCTGCTGTAAAGCATGAAGGGTGGACCGGATCATTCCGGCCCACCCTTCATTGTGAGTCTTGTCGGACTCAGGCCTCGACGGCCACGATGTTGACGACCTTGCGGCCGCGACGCGTGCCGAACTCGACCGCACCGGCGGCGAGCGCGAACAGCGTGTCGTCGCCACCACGGCCGACGTTGGCGCCCGGGTGGAAGTGGGTGCCACGCTGGCGAACGATGATCTCGCCGGCGGAGACGACCTGGCCGCCGAAGCGCTTCACGCCGAGGCGCTGGGCGTTCGAGTCACGGCCGTTCCGGGTAGAGCTTGCGCCCTTCTTGTGTGCCATCTCGCTATCCCCTTACTTGCTGACGGAGTCGATGCTCGTGATCCGCACAGCAGTGTGCTGCTGGCGGTGACCCTGGCGACGACGGTAGCCGGTCTTGTTCTTGTAGCGCAGGATGACGATCTTGTCGCCCTTGGTCTGGTCGACCACCTCGGCGTGAGCCTTCACGCCGGCCAGCACCCACGGGTCGGAGGTGACAGCGTCACCGTCGACGACCAGGATGGTGGAGAGCTCCACCGAGTCACCCGGCTTGGCCTCGATACGGTCGATCTCCAGCACGTCGCCGATGGCGACCTTGTGCTGGCGGCCGCCTGCGCGAACGATCGCGTACATGCGGTACCCACTTTCCTAACTCGGTCGGAGCTCCAGATGCCAGCCACCTGGGTACGGACACAGGGGCCTCTCCCCGACTCCTCTGACGAGGCGCCCGGAAGGTGATGTGTTCGGGAGCGCGGCGTAGACACGCCGAGGGTCAAGAATACGGACCGGCCGCCTTCGGGGCAAACCGGGCCGTCCCGGGCGGGGGGGGGGGGGGGGCCCCCCCCCCCCCCCCCCGGCCCGCCGCCCCCCCCCCCCCCCCCGCCCCCGCCGCGGGGGGGGGGCCGCCGCGCGCCGC
>NZ_JBHYYB010000035.1:2514-33534 GCF_042752535.1 Kitasatospora sp. NPDC059327
GGCGGGCGGCTAACACCGGCCTTGGTAAATGAATCGGCCCGGGCGGCGTGGGGCCCCCCCCCCCCCCCCCGGGGGGGGGGGGCCCCCCCCCCCCCCCGACCGGGGCACTACTCGGCTGCCGAATCACCCTCGGCGGCCGCGGCCTTCTTGGCCGCCGCGCTCGTCCGCTTGGTGGCGGTCTTGCGGGCGGTGGTCTTCTTCGCGGCGGCCGCCGTGGTCTTCTTGGCGGCCGTCTTCTTCGCCGCGGTCTTGCGCGCGGCCCGCTTCTTCGGGGCCGGCGCCTCCTCGGCGGGCTCCTCGTCGGCGGACTCCTGGGCGACCGGCTCGGCCTCGGCGGCGGGCGCCTCGGCCGGGGTCTCGGCAGGAGCCTCGACGGGGGCTTCGGCGGGGGCTTCGGCGGGGGCTTCGGCGGCGGCCTGCGCCGCCACCTCGGCCGGGGCCTCGCCGGGCGTCTCGGCGGCCGCGAAGGCCGCCTCCAGCGCCGCGTCGGCCCGGGCCTGCAGCACCACGATCTCGGCCTCGGCGGGTGCCCCGGCCGGGGCCGTCGCCTTGCGCACCGCGCGGCGGCGGGTACGGCCCGCCGGCGCCGCCGCGGCGGCGGGGATCTCGACCAGGCTCGGCTGGGCCGGCTCCTCCACGGCGGCCGGCTCGGCCACCGCCTCGGCGACCGGCTCGACGACGACCTCGGTCTCGGCCTCGGCGACCGGCACCTCGATCGCGAGCTGGCCCTCGACCTCCTCCTGCTCCAGCACCTCGGCGCCGGCCTCGATCGCGGTCTGCGCCTCGTCCTGGGCGGCGCCGCCCTTGCCCCGGCGCCGGCGCTTGCCGCCGCCCGAAGCCGCCTCGCCCGCCGCGACGGCCTGGCCGCCACCGGTGTGGACGTGGGCGCTGGGCTGCTCCATGTGCACGATCACGCCGCGCCCGTTGCAGTGGACGCAGGGCTCGGAGAACGACTCCAGCAGGCCCTGGCCGACCCGCTTGCGGGTCATCTGGACCAGGCCCAGCGAGGTGACCTCGGCCACCTGGTGCTTGGTCCGGTCCCGGCCCAGGCACTCCAGCAGACGGCGCAGCACCAGGTCCCGGTTGGACTCCAGCACCATGTCGATGAAGTCGATCACGATGATGCCGCCGAGGTCGCGCAGCCGCAGCTGGCGCACGATCTCCTCGGCCGCCTCGATGTTGTTGCGGGTGACGGTCTCTTCGAGGTTGCCGCCCTGACCGACGAACTTGCCGGTGTTGACGTCGATGACGACCATCGCCTCGGTGCGGTCGATCACCAGCGAACCACCGCTGGGCAGCCAGACCTTGCGGTCCAGCGCCTTCATCAGCTGCTCGTCGATCCGGTAGGTGGCGAACACGTCCACCTCGGAGGTCCACCGCTGCAGGCGCTCGGCCAGGTCGGGGGCCACGTTGGAGACGTAGTCGTGGATGGTGTTCCACGCCTCGGTGCCGGAGACGATGACCTTGGTGAAGTCCTCGTTGAAGATGTCGCGGACGACCCGGACGGTCATGTCCGGCTCGCCGTAGAGCAGCGCGGGGGCGTTGCCGGTCGCGGCCTTCTTCTGGATCTCCTCCCACTGCTGCTGGAGGCGCTGGACGTCGCGGGTCAGCTCCTCCTCGGAGGCGCCCTCGGCGGCGGTGCGCACGATGACGCCCGCGTCGTCGGGGACGATCTTCTTGAGGATCTGCTTCAGGCGGGCCCGCTCGTTCTCGGGCAGCTTGCGCGAGATCCCGGTCATCGAGCCCTCGGGCACGTACACCAGGTAGCGGCCGGGCAGCGAGATCTGGCTGGTCAGGCGGGCGCCCTTGTGGCCGATCGGGTCCTTGGAGACCTGCACCAGGACGGACTGGCCGGACTTCAGCACCGACTCGATCCGGCGCGGGCCGCCGTGGCCGCCCAGTGCGCCGAAGTTCACCTCACCGGCGTACAGCACCGCGTTGCGGCCCTTGCCGATGTCGACGAAGGCGGCCTCCATCGACGGCAGCACGTTCTGGACCTTGCCCAGGTAGACGTTGCCGACGTACGAGGTGGCCTGCTCCTTGTTGACGTAGTGCTCGACCAGTACGCCGTCCTCAAGGACGCCGATCTGGGTCCGCTGGCCGTTCTGGCGCACCACCATGACGCGCTCGACCGACTCCCGGCGGGCCAGGAACTCGGCCTCGGTGATGATCGGCACCCGGCGGCGGCCCAGCTCCCGGCCCTCGCGGCGGCGCTGCTTCTTGGCCTCCAGTCGGGTGGAGCCCTTGATGGACTGCACCTCGTCCGGGTCGAAGGACGGCTCGGTGGAGCGGCGGCGCGGCTCGCGCACCTTCACCACCGTGCGGACGCCGTCCTCGGTGGTCTCGGCGGCCTCGGTCGCACCGGCCTCGCCACTGCGACGGCGGCGGCGACGGCGGCGACGGGAGGAGGCCAGGCCGGCCGACAGCTCGTCGTCGTCCTCGCCGTCCTCGTCGTCGGCCTCGGCGGCCGGCTCCTGGACGGGCTGCTCGGTCTCGGTCTGCTCGGCCTCGAAGTCCTCGGCCTCGCCACGACGGCGGCGACGGCCACCCCGGCGGCGGCGGCGCGACGGACGGCCGTCCTCCCACTCGTCCTCAGCCTCGGGACCGGCGGCCGGGGCCTCGACCGCGGCCGGCGGTTCGACGACGACGGGCGGCGCGACCGGGGCCTCGACCACGGGGGCGGCAGGGGCGGCAGGCGCGACGGGAGCGGCGGGAGCCGCGGCGGCACCGCCCTTGCGGCGGCCCGGGGTCTGCACCCGCACCTGGGTGCGGGTGCGGCGACGGCGGCCGACGCCGCTGTACTCGAACTCGTCCTCCTCCGCCGCCTTCGCGACGGGGGCCTCGACCGGAGCCGGGGCCGGGGTCTCGACCGGAGCGGGCGCGGCGGCCGGCGCGGCGGCCGGGGCCGACGGCGCGGTGTAGGGAGCCGGCTCCTGGAAGACCGGGGCCTGGAAGATCGCGGTGGACGGGCGGACCGCGCGGCGGCGCACCCGGTGGGTCGGCTCGGCCTCGGCGGCCGGCGCGGGGGCCGGGGCGGGCTCCGGCGCGGCGGCGGGCGCGACGGCCTCGGCCTCCTCGACCGGCTCCTCCTCGGCGGCGGGCTCCTCGGCCGGGGTCTCCTGGACGACCGGCGCGGCCTCGACCACGCGGCGCCGACGGGGGCGGCGGGCCGGGGCGGCCTCCTCGACCGGCGCGGCCTCGGCGGCGGGCGTCTCGGCCTGGGTCTCGGCAGGGGTCTCCACGGGCGCCTCGGCAGCGGCGGGCGCGCTCACCGGCGCCTCTGCACGCTTGCGGGCACGGCGGGCCCGGACGGGCTTCTCGGCGACCGGCTCGGCGACCGGCTCGACGGCCGGCGCCTCCGCGGCGGGAGCCTCGGCGGCCTCCGGCGCGGTCACCACGATCGGGGTGGCCTCCGGCGCCCCGGCGGGTGCCTCGGCACGCTTGCGGGTACGGCGGGCCCGGACGGGCTTCTCGGCGACCGGCTCGGTGGCCGGCGCCTCCGCGGCGGGGGCCTCGGCGGCAGCCGCCTCGGCCGGAACCACCGTCTCGGCGGTGTCGGCGGCCGCGCCCTGCGGGGTGCCCGCGGGGCGGGACACCGCACGGCGGCGTCGGCGCGGCGGCGCCGCGGACGTGCCCTCGCCGGTGGTCCCGTCGCCGGTGGCGACGGTGTTCTCGTTCGGTTCCGCTGCCGCGCTCTGCTGCGGATCGGTGTTATCGAGCATGCGGGTGGATCTCCCGTCAGGCCCCCGGGCTCCGTATCCGGGCACGGCAGGGCACCGGTGGCCGGCCGGCATCACGAGGATGCTCGGGCCGGACCCTTTCCTGGTGCCGCCGTGCGGACGCGAGGCCGCACAGGGGCTCGTAGTCTCGCTCGGCGCCCCGCCCTCGGCGGGGTGTCGAAAGTCTTCTGGTCTGACCAGTCTTCTGAGGTTTTCCCAAGCTGCGCCGTCCCCCAACCCCGGGTGGCTCCCGGACGGGGTCCTCGGGCCCACCGACCATCCGGGTCGGCGGGCCGCAAGAGGCCGGCCTGTGCTTCGACGACGCTCGCTCCCCTGGGGAGCCGCGGGGGCCTGGAGGACCAGTGGGTCCAGTAAGGCACTGGACCGGGCCTCCGCCCGCTAGGCGGACGCGGTTGCGCGCGGCTCGCCGGCGGCCACAGGGCCGGCCGGGGCCACGGCGCGGTCGAGCGCCAGCGGGTCGGTCACCGTGCCGGTCCCCTCGTCGAGCGGCCCCTGCGCCAGCCTGGTCACCTCTGCGGGGACCGGCGGCGCCAGGTCAGCCGTCGCACGGAGACCGGACAATACGTCGTCGGGTCGTACGGCGGGTGTGGCGTGTCGTACTACCAGGCGCAGTATCGCACAGGGACGGCCGGTCCGAACATCGCGGCCCCGTTCGTCGTCCGTGTCCGCACCGCTGTCGACCTGCGGCGAGAGGATTTCCAGCACCGCCACCGCGCCGCGCGCGTCGAAGACACGCACGCCGTTCTTGGTGAGGCGTTCGACCTCGACCCGCTCCTCGGCGAGGAAGGCGGCGGCCGCGGCGGCCGCCTCCTGCGGCGTGACACCGTCCAGCCGGACCTGCCACTCGGAGGCTTCCAGACGCTCCACGAAGTTCGGCGTCCGGACCTCGACCGCGTCGATGACGTCGAGGCCGTTCGGCAGCGACTCGTCGAGCTGCGCGCGCAGCTCCTCCGGGTCGCGGAAGGCCGCCAGGCCGATCTCCAGGTACTCCGCCTCGCTCGCCACTCCGGTGGGGGCGGCGTTGGCGTAGGACACCTTCGGGTGCGGCGTGAACCCGGCCGAATAGGCCATCGGCACGGCCGACCGGCGCAGGGCACGCTCGAAGGCGCGCTGGAAGTCGCGGTGGCTGGTGAAGCGGAGCCGGCCGCGCTTGGTGTAACGGAGGCGGATCCGCTGCACCGTCGGCGCGGGCGGCGGACCGTCGGGCGTACGGCGTGCCAGGGTCGCTCAGTCCTTAGTCAGTTGTCCCCGTCCGGCGTGGCGCGAACGCGCCGCACTCCGGACTCTGTCACTCAAAGGGTACGCGCCCGCGCACCCCCTTCGCTCCGCCCCTGGTCAGCGCGGATGCGCGAAACCCCGGCCGGAGGGTCCGGCCGGGGTCCCGGGATGACGCGCTATGTCCTACTTGACGACCGTCAGCGGCAGCAGCTTCTTGCCGGTCGGGCCGATCTGGATGGACGTGTCCATCTGCGGGCAGACACCGCAGTCGAAGCACGGGGTCCAGCGGCAGTCGTCGACCTCGACCTCCTCCAGCGCGTCCTGCCAGTCCTCCCAGAGCCAGTCCTTGTCGAGGCCGCTGTCCAGGTGGTCCCAGGGCAGCACCTCCTCGTAGGCGCGCTCGCGGGTGGTGTACCAGTCGACGTCGACGCCGGTGCCGGCCAGGCCCTTCTCGGCCGAGGCCATCCAGCGGTCGTAGGAGAAGTGCTCGCGCCAGCCGTCGAAACGGCCGCCGTCGTCGTAGACCGCCCGGATGACGGCGCCGATCCGGCGGTCGCCGCGGGAGAGCAGCCCCTCGACGATGCCCGGCTTGCCGTCGTGGTAGCGGTAGCCGATGTTCTTGCCGTACTTGCGGTCGCCGCGGATGGAGTCGCGCAGCTTGGCCAGACGGGCGTCGGTGGCCTCGGCGGACAGCTGCGGGGCCCACTGGAACGGGGTGTGCGGCTTGGGCACGAACCCGCCGATGGAGACGGTGCAGCGGATGTCGTTCTGGCCGGTGACCTCGCGGCCCTTCTGGATGACGTTCTTCGCCATCTCGCCGATCTGGAGCACGTCCTCGTCGGTCTCGGTGGGCAGGCCGCACATGAAGTACAGCTTCACCTGGCGCCAGCCGTTGCCGTACGCGGTGGAGACGGTGCGGATCAGGTCCTCCTCCGACACCATCTTGTTGATCACCTTGCGCATCCGCTCACTGCCGCCCTCGGGGGCGAAGGTGAGCCCCGAGCGGCGGCCGTTGCGGCTGAGCTCGTTGGCGAGGTCGATGTTGAAGGCGTCGACCCGGGTGGACGGCAGCGACAGGCCGATCTTGTCCTCGGCGTAGCGGTCCGCCAGGCCCTTGGCGACGTCGGCGATCTCGGTGTGGTCGGCGGAGGAGAGCGACAGCAGGCCGACCTCCTCGAAGCCGGTGGCCTTCAGCCCGCGCTCCACCATCTCGCCGATGCCGGTGATGCTTCGCTCCCGCACGGGGCGCGTGATCATGCCGGCCTGGCAGAAACGGCAGCCGCGGGTGCAGCCGCGGAAGATCTCGACGGACATCCGCTCGTGCACGGTCTCGGCGAGCGGGACCAGCGGCTGCTTGGGGTAGGGCCACTCGTCGAGGTCCATGACGGTGTGCTTGGAGACCCGCCACGGCACGCCCGGCGCGTTCGGCACCACACGGGCGATCCTGCCGTCGGCCAGGTACTCCACGTCGTAGAACCGCGGCACGTAGACGCCGCCGGTGCGCGCCAGGCGCAGCAGCACCTCCTCGCGCCCCCCCGGGCGGCCCTCGGCCTTCCAGGCGCGAACGATCTCCGTGATGTCCAGCACGGCCTGCTCGCCGTCGCCGACCACCGCGCAGTCGACGAAGTCCGCGATCGGCTCCGGGTTGAACGCGGCGTGACCGCCGGCCAGCACGATCGGGTCGTCCTCGGTCCGGTCGCGGGCCTCCAGCGGGATGCCGGCCAGGTCGAGCGCGGCCAGCATGTTGGTGTAGCCGAGTTCGGTGGAGAACGAGAGCCCGAACACGTCGAAGGCCTTGACCGGCCGGTGCGCGTCCACGGTGAACTGCGGGACGCCGTGCTCGCGCATCAGCGCCTCAAGGTCCGGCCAGACGCTGTAGGTGCGCTCGGCCAGCACGCCCTCGCGCTCGTTGAGCACCTCGTAGAGGATCATGACGCCCTGGTTCGGCAGGCCGACCTCGTAGGCGTCGGGGTACATCAGCGCCCAGCGGACGTCGCAGGCGTCCCAGTCCTTGACGGTCGAGTTGAGCTCGCCGCCGACGTACTGGATCGGCTTCTGGACGTGCGGGAGGAGGGCCTCCAGGCGTGGGAAGACCGATTCGACAGTCATGTACTAGGAACCCTTACGACGTTGAGAGGTGTCGCTCGCATCGGACCCGGTCGGGTGGTGGGCGACGGCTGGGAGGGGTGACCCTCAAGGGTAGCCGAATCCCGGGACGGTCCGGCCGGCCGCGGGCCCCCGGGCGGCCACGCGGAACCCCGCAGACCGGTTGTTGACAGCCCCGGACGGCCCATGCGCTACTGGCAGGGCTCCGCCGGGAGGCCCTGCACGCCATCGGGACAAGGAAGTTGACCATGCACGACGGCACCGACACCGGCCTCCCGGTATGACCGACACCGGCCGGCGGCTGCCGCACTACCATCCGGTACCCGAGCAGGCGGACCGCTACCCCACGGTGGCCCGCGCCGAAGCGGCGGCCCGGCGGCTCGCCCGGCGCCATCCGGAGCGCTGCCGGCTGCGGGAGGTGGGCCGCTCGCGCGCCGGGCACCCGCTGCTGCTGCTCTCGGTCGACACGGGCCCGGACGCCGTGCTGGTGGTCGGCGGCCCGCACCCCAACGAACCGGTCGGCGTCGCCAGCGCCCTGCGGCTGGCCGAGCGGCTGCTGGACCACCCGCCCCGGCCGGGCGTCTCCTGGCACATCCTGCCCTGCCTGGACCCGGACGGCGCCGCGCTCAACGCCGGCTGGCTGGACGGTCCGCTCACCATGCGCCGCCACTACGAGCACTTCTACCGGCCGTCCTTCGAGGAGCAGCCCGAACTGCTGCCGGCCGCCGGCGCCGACCGCGCGCCGATGCCGGAGAGCCTCGCGCTGACCGGTCTGATCGACGAGCTGCGGCCGTTCCTCCAGTGCTCCCTGCACGGGGTGGACTTCGGCGGTGCCTTCGTCCAGCTCACCGGCCCCGTCCCGGGCCTGTCCGAGCGCTTCGGCCGCTCGGTGGCCCGCGGCGGCATCCCGCTGGACGTCGACTCCTACGACGCGGTCGGCTGGGCCAGCCCCGCGCCGGGGACGTATCTGATGCCCGCGCCGGGCGGCGCCGGCCTCTCGCGGGCGCTCCCGGACGAGCCCGAGCTCTCCACCTGGTCGTACGCCGGCCGCTACGGCGGGGTGACGGCGGTCCTGGAGGTGCCGATGTGGGCGGTCGACGCGGTCGGCGACGCCCGTCCGCACCCGGCCGTGGGGCAGGCGGTCGGTACCGCCGCCCGGGTCCTGCGGGACCGCGCGGAGGAGCTGTCCGCTCTGCTCGTCCACGTGCCGGCGCACTCCCGCCGGGCGTACGGGCCGCTGGTGCGCGCCGTCGAGTTCACACTGGCGGTCTGCTCGCCGGTCGCGGACGAGTGGCTGGAGCAGTGGTGTGCCCAGCCGCTCACCGTCTCGCGGGTGACCACCGCGGGGCTCGCGGCCGCGCGGATCCCGCTGCGGGTGGCGTCGGTGCTGCTGCGGCTGCTGGCGGACACCCGCGGCCCGGCGGCGGACGCGGCCCGCGAACGGGCGCAGGGGATCGTCGCCGAGAGCCTGGACCAGCTGCGGCACCGTTTCGGAGCCCGCTGGGTGCCGGTCGAGGCGCAGACCGCCCATCACACCCGGGCGGTGCTCGCCGCGGCCGCGTGCCTGCCGCGCCGGGGGCACTAGCGGGGCCCCGTCCACTCCTGCGGGGTGCTCGGGGCGACGCGGGCGGGGCCGGCCCGGAGTCGTCCTCCGGGCCGGCCCCGCCGGCGTTCCCGTTCGCTCAGGCCGCTATCGGCCGTTGGCTCTGCACCGCCTGCAGCAGTCCGATCGCCAGCCAGGTCGCGAACATCGACGACCCGCCGTAGGAGACGAACGGCAGCGGGATGCCTGCCACCGGCATGATGCCCAGGCACATCCCTATGTTCTCGAAGCCCTGGAAGGCGAACCAGGCGACCACTCCGGCCGCCACGATGGTGCCGTACAGGTCGGTGGCGTGCCGGGCGATCCGGCAGGCCCGCCAGAGCACCACGCCCAGCAGCACGATGATCGCCATCGCCCCGAGGAAGCCCAGTTCCTCACCGGCCACCGTGAAGACGAAGTCGGTCTGCTGCTCCGGGACGAACTGCCCGGTGGTCTGCGTCCCGTGGAACAGGCCCTTGCCGGTGAGCCCGCCCGAACCGATCGCGATCCGGGCCTGGGCGGTGTTGTAGCCCACCCCGGACGGGTCCAGCGCCGGGTTGGCGAAGGCCGCGAAGCGGTCGATCTGGTACTTGCTCAGCACCCCGAGCTTCCAGATCGCCACACAGCCGCCGACCCCGGCCAGGATCAGGCCGAACACCCAGCGGTTGGCCGCGCCGGAGGCCAGCAGGATGCCCAGCACGATGACGGCCATCACCATCACCGAACCGGCGTCCGGCATCAGCATCACGATCGCCATCGGCAGCGTGGCCCAGACCAGGCCGCGGAAGACCGCCCGGTGCGAGGGGAACTCCCGCTCCCCCGCGTCCACCTGGTCCGACAGCACCACGGCCATCGCCAGCACGATCGCCAGCTTGGCGAACTCGGCCGGCTGGACGGAGAAACCGCCGCCGAGCTGGATCCAGGAGTGCTGCCCGTTGATGGTCGAGCCGAGCGGGCTCAGCGTGGCCATCAGCAGCAGGATCACCGCGACGTACAGGAACGGCACCAGGGTGCGGAACCGCCGGCTCCCTATCCCTATCACCACCGCGCACAGCACCAGTCCGATCACCACGTTGGTGAGGTGGCGGAACAGGAAGTACTGCGGATCGCCGTGGGTGAGCGTGTCCCGGCCCCGGGTCGCCGACCAGACCAGCAGCGAACTGCCCAGCGACAGCACCATGGCGGCCAGCAGCAGTATCCAGTCGATCCGCCAGAGCGGGGAGTCCTTGGCGAGGGCCTTCGACACCCCGCTGCGCTGCGGGGCGAGCCGCAGCTGGCGGTACGAGCCGTAGGAGGTCATGCCCGGCTCCTTCCGGTGCCCCGGTTGGGCTCGACGGCGGCGAATTCCGCCGCCGTGGGTGCGGCCGGCGGGCCGGCCGGCCGCGCCGGGTCCAGGAAGGCCCGCGGCGAGGGGCCGGTCACGCCCGGGTCCCCGGCGGTGGTGAAGCCCGCCGGCTTGATGACGGCGGTGCCGTCCGGGTTGAACTTGGGCAGTTCGGCCTGCGGCTTGGGCAGCAGTGCCTTGCCCCCGTCGATGTTGCCCTTGTCGTCGACGCCGTACAGCGCCTGGTAGATCCGCCGGATCGCGTCACCGGAGCCACCGGAGCCGGTGCCACCCTGGCTTATCGTCATCACGACCGCGTAGTCGTCGCTGTAGGTGGTCAGCCACGAGGTGGTCTGCTTGCCCTCGACCTCGGCGGTGCCGGTCTTGGCGTGCAGCTCGATCTTTCCCTGCGGCCAGCCGGCGCCGGTGAACTTCCAGGCGGCGGTACCGCCGGTGACGACGCCCGCGGTGGCCTGGTCGATGTAGCTGAGCAGCTTCTGGTCGCCGGGGAACTTGGCGTCCTCGTGCGGGGCGATCTCGCGGACGAGCTCCCCGCTCGGGCTTATCACCGCCTTGGCGACGGTCGGCCGGTAGAACGTGCCGCCGTTGGCGAGCGCCGAGTAGATCCGGGCCATCTGGATCGGGGTGACGAGCGTGTCGCCCTGTCCGATCGCGAAGTTGACCGAGTCACCGGCACGCATCTGGTAGCCGTCGACGCAGTTCTCCCGGGCGATCTGGTCGGAGAAGGTGGTGCCGCCCTTCTCCGCCTGCCGGCACCAGGCGTCCTTGTTGTTGTCGAAGAAGGACTGCTTCCACTGCCGGTCCGGCACCCGTCCGGGGACCTCGCTGGGCAGGTCGATCCCGGTCTTGGCGCCGAGGCCGAACTGGTGGGCGGTCTTGTAGAACCAGTCCGCGGTGTCCTTCTTCGGCTTGATGCCGCCGTCCTTCATCCACTGGTCGTACGCCAGCCCGTAGAAGACGGTGTCGCAGGAGACCTCCAGCGCCTTCTCCAGCGTGATCGAACCGAAGTTCTCGCTCTCGAAGTTCTTGAACTCACGACCGCCGATGGTCAGGCTCTTCGGGCACGGGTACGTCCCGTCCAGGGAGTAGCCGGCCTGCACGGCGGCCGTGGTGGAGATGACCTTGAAGGTCGAGCCGGGGGCGGACTGACCCTGTATGGCCCGGTTCAGCAGCGGGAAGTTGGAGTCCTTGCTGGTCAGCGCCTGGTAGTCCTTGCCCGAGATGCCGCCCTGCCACAGGTTGGGGTCGTACGTGGGCGCGCTGGCCATCGCCACGATCCGCCCGGTGTGCACGTCCATGACGACCGCGGCGCCGGAGTCGGCCTCGTAGTTGCGGTTGGTCACCTTGTCGAAGGTCTTCCTGGCGTCGTTCATCGCCTGCACCAGGTTGTCCTCGACGACCTTCTGCACCCGGGCGTCGATGCTGGTCACCAGGTTGTCGCCGGTCCGCGGCTCGACGATGCCGGCGTTGCCGATCACCCGGCCGAGGTTGTCCACCTCCAGCTTGGTGATCCCGGCGGTGCCGCGCAGATCGCGGTCGTACACCGACTCCAGCCCGGCCCGGCCGATCTGGTCGGCCGGCAGGTACCGGTCCAGGCCGGTCTTGTCGGCGGTCTTGCCGACCTCCTCGTCCGTCACCGGCGAGAGGTAGCCGAGCACCTGGGCCATGTTGGCGCCCTCGACGCCGGTGTAGTGGCGCACGGCGGTGGGCTGGGCGGTGATCCCGGGGAAGTCCTCGCGGCGCTCCATCATCTGCAGCGCCTGCTGGGTGGTCGCCTCCTTGGTGACCGGGATCGGCTGGTACGGCGAGCCGTTCCAGCAGGGCTGCGGCGTCTTGGCGTCGCAGAGCCGGACCTTCTCCTGGACGTCCTTGGCCGGCATGCCGAGCACCTCGGCGAGCCGGCCCAGCACCGCCTTGCCGCCGTCCTTCTGCTGCAGCAGCGAGGTGCGGCTGACCGAGACCACCAGCCGGGTCTCGTTGCCGGCCAGGATGCGGCCCGAGGCGTCGAGGATCTCACCGCGCACGGCCGGCTCGACCACCTCGCGGATGTGGTTGCCGGTCGCCTTGGCGGTGTAGACGCTGGCGTTGCGGATCTGCAGGTACCAGAGCCGCCCACCGAGGGTGGCGAGCAGCGACAGCACCAGGATCTGCAGTACCACCAGACGGATCGTCACCCGCCGGGTACGGCCGGTCTCGGGGATGTTGCTCACGTCTCGTGCGCTCCAGGGTGCGGGGTTCCGGGATTCATGGGCGGGCCGGGGCCTACGGGCGCTTGGCGAAGCCGAGCGAGCGCCGCTTCTTGTAGGACGGTCCGGCCGAGGTCTCGCGGGTGGTGCGGTAGCGCGACAGGGTGCCCAGGCCGGAGCCGCCGCCCTCGTCGTCGCCGGCCGCGGCGGCCACCGGGTCACGCCCGAAGCGGCGGCCGATCAGCATCACCACCGGGACGACGAACGGCGCCAGCAGCAGGTCGTACAGCAGGGCGGTGAGCACCAGGCTGCCGAGGCCGACGTGGCGGGCGGCGGTGTCGCCGACCAGGGCGCCGACCATCGCGTACAGCAGGGTGGAGGCGACCGCCGCGCCGGCCACCACCAGCAGCGCGCCGGAGACCGAACGCTGCCGGCCGTGGTCGGGGCGGACCAGCCCGGCGGCGTAGCCCATCAGGCAGAGCACCAGCGCGTAGCGGCCGATCGCGTGGTCGGACGGCGGCGCGAGGTCGGCCAGCAGGCCGGCGGCGAAGCCCACCAGGCAGCCGCCGGTCGGGCCGTAGACCATGGCCAGGCCGACCACCACGAGGAGCAGTATGTCCGGTGTGGCACCGGGGAGTTGGAGCCGGCCGAAGACGCTGACCTGGAGGATCAGGCCGAGCAGGACGAGGACGGCGGTGACGGGGACGCGGGCGAGGCGCATGGTTCAGTTCCCCCCAGTGGTCTTGGCGGGCGGGGCGGCGGCCGGGGCGGCGGCGGGCGCCGCCGGAGCCGGGGCGGCGGGCGCGGCCGGGGCGGTCGGGGCCGGCGGCAGGACGGCGTCGCGCGGGTCGGTGCGCGGCGGCACCACCACCACGCCGACCAGGTCGAGCCGGGTGAACTGGACGAAGGGCTCGACCAGGACGGTCTTGGTCAGCTGACCGGGGTTCGCCTCGACCTGGACCACCCTGCCGACCGGGACGCCGGGCACGAACGGACGGCCGCTCTGCGAGCCGAAGGTGACCAGCCGGTCGCCCTCCTTCACCTGGGCCTTGCCGTTGAGCAGGGAGACCTTCATGGCGCTGGTGCCGCCGCCGGAGGCGAAGCCGATCTCGCCGCTGCCCTCCAGCCGGGCCCCGGCGCTGAAGCCCGGGTCGGAGGCGAGCAGGACGGTGGAGGTGGTCGGGGCGACGGTGGTGATCCGGCCGACCAGGCCCTGACCGTTGATCACCGTCATGTCCCGGGTCAGGCCGTCGTCGCTGCCCGCGTCGACCGTGATGGTCCAGGAGAAGCCCTGGGCCGGGCCGATCGCGATCACCTGGGCGGCCTTGACGGTGTAGCCGCCGGAGCCCGCGGTGCGCAGCAGGTCGTCGAGCTGCTTGGTGCGTCCGCCGGCCATGTCGGAGGAGGCGAGCTTCTGGCGCAGCTCGGTGTTCTCGCGGGCCAGCTGGTCGGTGCGGCCGCTGTGGCCGGCGGCGTCGCGGAAGGCGCGGACGGTGTCGGCAACCGGGTCGACCACTGTGGCGGCGCCGCGCTCGACCGGTCCGAGGACGCCGGCGGCGGCTCGCCGCGCGCCTCCGAGCGGTGAGCTCTCACCGCCCTTGATGTCCACGGTGATCAGCGCGAAGGCGACGGCCACCAGCAGGATGAGCAGCAGCCGGCTCTCTCGTGTGTCCCTCACGGTGCTGGTACTGCCCCTTCGTACCTGGCCGCCCACCCGGGCTGTGGGCCCGGGCGGGGGCCGTTCAGTTGACTACAGGTCTGACGGTGGTGCTAACGGCGCGGCTGGGCGTCGAGTACCTGCTGGAGTGCCTCGAACTCCTCGACGCACTTGCCGGAGCCGAGCGCGACGGAGTCCAGCGGGTTCTCGGCGATGTGGATCGGCATCCCGGTCTCGCGGCGCAGCCGCTCGTCCAGGCCGCGCAGCAGGGCGCCGCCGCCGGTGAGCACGATGCCGCGGTCCATGACGTCGCCGGCGAGCTCGGGCGGGCACTGGTCGAGGGTGGTCTTGACCGCGTCGATGATCGAGTTGACCGGCTCGTCGATGGCCTCGCGGACCTCGGCCGCCGAGATGACGACGGTCTTGGGCAGGCCGCTGACCAGGTCGCGGCCGCGGATCTCGGCGTGCTCGTCCTTCTCGCCCTCCAGCGCGAAGGCGGAGCCGATGCTCATCTTGATCTGTTCGGCGCTGCGCTCGCCCAGGAGCAGCGAGTACTCCTTCTTGATGTGCTGGACGATCGCGTTGTCCAGTTCGTCGCCGGCCACCCGGATGGACTGCGCGGTGACGATGCCGCCGAGCGAGATCACGGCCACCTCGGTGGTGCCGCCGCCGATGTCGACGACCATGTTGCCGGTGGCCTCGTGGACGGGCAGCCCGGCGCCGATCGCGGCGGCCATCGGCTCCTCGATGATGTGCACCTGGCGCGCGCCGGCCTGCGAGGAGGCCTCGATCACGGCGCGGCGCTCGACTCCGGTGATGCCCGAGGGCACGCAGACCACGACCCGGGGGCGGGCCAGGTAGCGGCGGCGGTGGATCTTGAGGATGAAGTAGCGGAGCATCCGCTCGGTGATCTCGAAGTCGGCGATCACGCCGTCCTTGAGCGGGCGGATGGCGACGATGTTGCCCGGCGTGCGGCCGATCATCTTCTTGGCCTCGGCGCCGACCGCCAGGATGCCGCCGGTGTTGGTGTTGACCGCGACGACGGACGGCTCGTTGAGGACGATCCCCTTGCCCCTGACGTACACCAGCGTATTGGCGGTTCCGAGGTCGATCGCCAGGTCGCGGCCGATGAACGACAGGTTGGTTGCCATGGGGTGTAGGTGCCTTCCCGGGCTCGGAGTCATTGCGGGGGGTGGACGAGAGCGCGTGCCCACGGCTTGGGCGAAGACCAGCTGACCAGCCGTACCGGGCCCATGAGTCGCGTCCATCGTAGTCACGCCGGCCAGTACGGACGTCGACGTGGGGCATACCGTCCATTGTCCGGAGCGTGATCGCTTCTCCGAGCATTGGGACGCCGTGTCGGCGTCCCCAGTTCCCTATTTCACGATAAGAATGCCCCGGCCGGGCCAATGGTCCCGACCGGGGCACCCGAAGGTCCCTGGGTGGTGCTTACGCGTGCGCCGGGAAGAAGATCTTGATCTCGCGCTCGGCGGACTCCGGGGAGTCGGAGGCGTGGATCAGGTTCTCCCGGGTGATCGTCGCGTAGTCGCCGCGGATGGTGCCGGCACCGGCCTCCAGCGGGTTGGTGGCGCCGGCCAGCATCCGGATGCCGGGCACGACCTCCTCGCCCTCGACGATCAGCGCGAGCGACGGGCCGGAGGTCATGAACTCCAGCAGCGGCTCGTAGAACGGGCGGCCGACGTGCTCCGCGTAGTGCTGCTCCAGCGTCGCCCGGTCGAAGGTCCGCAGCTCGACGGCGGCGAGCCGCCAGCCGGCCTTGCGCTCGATGCGGCTGATGATCTCGCCGGCCAGGCCGCGCTTGACGGCGTCGGGCTTGAGCAGGACGAGAGTGCGCTGGGACACGGTGCGTCTCCTGGGGAATCGGTTCGGCGCGCACCCGGTTCGCGGTGCGGAGTGCGACTACGGCAGAGGTTACCTTGCGTGAGCGACGGCCCCGGGCGGGCCCGGGTGCCACCCCGTCACCACCCCGCCGCTACCCCGCGGGGACCGCCTGGGCGGCCGTGCGGGCGGCCTTGAACTCGTCGATCTTGCGGCCGTAGTGCACCGAGCACCACCAGAGCCCGGCGAAGACCACACCCAGGCCGAACATGGTCGGCAGGATGAAGCCGCTGGCGATCAGGCCGAGCTGGAGCGCCCAGCCGATCGCGACCGCGCCGGGGCGGGTGATCATGCCGCAGAGCAGCACGCAGAGCGCCATCGCGATGCCGGTGACGGTCCAGACCGTGCCGGTCGGCACGTCGGAGAGCTGCATCGCCACCAGTCCGGCGAACAGTGCCAGCAGTGCCTCGCCGATCAGCGTCGAGGAGCAGAGCGTCCTCATCGTCACTTCCTCCCGAGCAGCAGGCGGGCCTCGCCCACCGTGATGACCGAACCGGTGACCAGCACCCCGGCGCCGCCGAGGTCCCCGTCCTCCTCGGCGAGGCTGACGGCGGCGGCGATGGCGTCGTCGAGCCGGGGCTCGACCTGGACCCGGTCCTCACCGAAGATCTCGACGGCGAGCGCCGCCAGCGCGTCCGCGTCCATCGCGCGGTGGGTGGAGTTCTGGGTGATGACGACCTCGGCCAGGACCGGCTCGAAGGCCTCCAGCAGGCCGGCCACGTCCTTGTCGCCGCTGGTGCCGATCACGCCGACCAGTCGGGTGAAGCCGAAGGACTCGCCGATCGCGGCGACGGTGGCGTGCGCGCCGTCCGGGTTGTGCGCCGCGTCCAGGACGATCGTCGGGCTGCGGCGGACGACCTCCAGGCGGCCCGGCGAGGCGACACCGGAGAACGCCTGCCGCACCTTGTCCGCGTCCAGCTGCCCGCCGCGCGCACCGCCGACGCCGAAGAAGGCCTCGACCGCCGCGAGCGCGAGCGCCGCGTTCTGCGCCTGGTGGGCACCGTGCAGCGGGAGGAAGACGTCCGCGTACTCCTCGCCGCCGAGCCCGCGCAGCGTCACCAGCTGGCCGCCGATGGCGACCTCACGGCGGATCACCCCGAACTCCATGCCCTCGCGGGCGACCGTCGCGTCCACCTCGACGGCACGCCGCAGGATGTTCTGGGCGGCGTCCAGCTGCTGCTGGGCGACGACCGCGATGCCGCCCGGCTTGATGATCCCGGACTTCTCGACCGCGATCTCGCCGGTGGTCTCGCCCAGCTTGTCGGTGTGGTCCAGCGAGATCGGGGTGATCACGGAGACGGCGGCGTCGATCACGTTGGTGGCGTCCCAGGAGCCGCCCATGCCGACCTCGACCACGCCGACGTCCACCGGGGCGTCGGCGAAGGCCGCGTAGGCCATGCCGGTCAGCACCTCGAAGAAGGACATCGCGACCGGCTCGCGCTCGTCGACCATCCGGACGTACGGCTCGATGTCCCGGTAGACCTCGACGAACCGCTCGGGGGTGATCGGGGCACCGTCCAGGCTGATCCGCTCGGTGACGGACTCCACGTGCGGACTGGTGTAGCGGCCGGTGCGCAGCTCGAAGGTGTTGAGGAGCTGCTCGATCATCCGGGCGGTGGAGGTCTTGCCGTTGGTGCCGGTGATGTGGATCGAGGGGAAGGACCGCTGGGGCTGCCCCAGGATGTCCATCAGCGCCTCGATCCGGTCGAGCGAGGGCTCCAGCTTGTTCTCCGGCCAGCGCTTGGAGAGCTCCACTTCGACGTCGCGCAGGACATCGCCGGAGCCGGCGTCGGCGGGGCGGAGGGTGTACGGGTTCGGGTCGGCCTTGTCGCTCACGACCACAGTCTACGGAGCGGCGCCGCGCGCTCCCGACGGGGTGAGAACGACCACTTTGCCCTGACTTTCCGATTCACCCGATTTACTATTGATTCGGCGAGTGCAGACGGCGATGAAGCTTCGATTCGCACCACAGGGAGCCAATTCACCTTTGATCACCAGGAGCACAGCCGTATGCCCGACCTCTTGCGCGAGTCCCTCCTGCTCCACCGGGCCGGCGTCGTCCGGGTCGCCGAGCTGCTCTCGCTGCTGCTCCTGGGCTACATGCTCCTCGTGTTCGGCCGCTTCCTGCTCTACTGGGCCGGCTCCCGGCACGCCTTCCGGCACAACCGGCCCGCCGAGCCGGGCGAGCCGGCCGCCTTCCAGTGGCACCTGCTGATCCCCTGCCGCGACGAGGAGGCCGTCGTCACCCAGACCCTGGACGGGCTGCGGCGCTCCGCCCCCGAGGCCCACCTGTGGGTGATCGACGACGACAGCGGGGACCGCACCCGCGAGCTGGTGCTGGCCGCCGCCGAGCACGACGACCGGATCCACCTCGTCCAGCGCCGCCGGCCGCACGCCCGGATCGGCAAGGGCGCCGCGCTCAACGCCGCCTACCGCGCCGTCCACGCCTGGCTGCCCGAGTCCACCGACCGCGCCCGGGTGGTCATCGGCGTCGTGGACGCCGACGGCGAGCTGGACCCCGGCACACTGGGGCTGGTCTGCTCCGACCACGCGCTGGCCCGCCCCGACACCGGCGCCGTGCAGATCGGCGTCCGGATGCGCAACGCGGACGACGAACGGCCGCTGCCCGGACGCGGCCGGACCGCCAACGCGCTGGCGCGTGCCCTGGTCCGGACGCAGGACGTCGAGTTCCAGGCCAACAACGCCGGCATGCAGATGCTGCGCCGACGCACCGGCAGCGTCGGCCTCGGCGGCAACGGCCAGTTCGTCCGGCTCACCGCACTGGACTCGCTCACCGCCGAAGAGGGCCGCGAGGGCCGCCCCTGGCCGGAACGGGCCCTCCTGGAGGACTACGAGTCCGGCCTGGAACTGCGGCTGGCCGGCTGGCGGTTGACGCACGTCACCGAGGCACAGGTGTCCCAGGAGGGCCTGGTCTCGCTCCGGCGCTTCCTCACCCAGCGCACCCGGTGGGCCCAGGGCAACATGCAGTGCCTGCGCTACACCGGCCGGGTACTGCGCTCACCGCACTACCGCTGGGCCGGCAAGGCCGAGGTGCTGTACACCTTCCTGCAGCCCGTGGTCTGCGTGCTGCTGGTGGTGCTCACCCCGGTCTCGATCGGGATCACGGCCGCCGGACTGGTGCTGTTCCCCGAGGACACCGCCGACTTCCAGGCCCGGTTCGGGCCGCTGATGGCCGTCGCCTTCCTGGTCGCGACCCTGCCGATGCTCCTCTGGGGCTTCGCCTACCGCGGACTCGTCCACCCCGGCCGGAGCCGGCTCACCGGCCTGCTCTGGGGCGTCCTGGTCTGGATCTACGCCTACCACCTGTTCGTGGTCGCCACCCGGGCCGCCGCCCGGCTGCTGCTCGGCCGCAACGGCTGGGCCAAGACCAGGCGCAACGCCGAGACGGTCGCCGCCGGCGCCCCGACCGCCCTGGAAGCCTGAGCCCCTCCCTCCCCGAAGCCCGAGCCCTTCCGCCCCGGAAGCCGAGGGCGTCCCGTCCCGTCCCGTCCGAGAACCGTTCGGAGTGCCCCCCGTGTCCCCGTGCCTGCCCCCGTTGCCGCCCGCCAGCGTCGCCGTCGTCCTCGGCACCCGCCCCGAGCTGGTCAAGCTCGCCCCGCTGATCCACGAGCTGGGCGCCGCGACCCGGCTGGTGCACACCGGCCAGCACTGGGACGAGGCGCTGTCCGGACGCTTCCTGCGCGACCTCGACCTGCCCCGGCCCGAGCTGCTGACCGGCGTCGGCGGCCGACCGCGCGCCGGTCAGATCGCCCAGTCCCTCGGCCAGCTGGACGCCGCCTTCGCGGAGGACCGGCCCGCCGCCGTCGTCGTCCAGGGCGACACCAACGCCACCCTGGCCGGCGCGCTGGCCGCCAACTCCCGGGAGATCCCGCTGGTGCACGTCGAGGCCGGGCTGCGCAGCTTCGACCGGGCGATGCCCGAGGAGCACAACCGGGTGATGGTCGACCACGTCTCCGACCTGCTCTGCGCCGCCACCTCGGCGAACGCCGCCAACCTGCGGGCCGAGTCCCTGGACGAGGCGCGGATCACCGTCACCGGCAACACCGTGGTCGAGGTGGTCCGCCGCCGGCTGCCCGACCGGGCGGCGCGGGCCGCCCTGCTGGCCGCCCACGGCCTGGAGCCGGACGGCTACGTGCTGGCCACCGTGCACCGGCCGGAGAACACCGACAGCGCCGAGGCGCTGGGCGCCGTCCTGGCCGAGCTGGACCGGATCGCCCGGGACGGCACCCCCGTCCTGTTCCCGATGCACCCGAGGACCGCGGCCGCCGTCGAACGGTTCGCCCTGGACGGCCTGCTGGCGCGGATCGCCGTGACCGAACCGGTCGGGTACGCGGAGTTCCTGGGCCTCGCCCGGCACGCGGCGCTGCTGGTCTCCGACTCCGGCGGGGTCCAGGAGGAGTGCACCGTGCTCGGCCGCCCGCTGCTGGTGGTGCGTCGCTCGACCGAACGCCCGGAGGCCGTCGACGCCGGCTTCGCCGCACTGGTGCGGCCCGGCGAGGAGGTCGGCGAGCTGGCCCGGACCTGGCTGGCCGACTCCCCCGAGCGACTCGCCCGGCTGGCGGCCACCCCCAGCCCGTACGGGGACGGGCTGGCCTCGGCCCGGATCGCCCGTCTGACGGCAGGACTGGCCGGGCAGCCGGTGGCCACCGCCGCCTGACGCCCGAAGAGGCACTCTTGACAGCCGGATTGGTCTACTCCACCTTGTGAGGGCAAGTCTCCTACCCCGACAGGGACTTGAGTTGTCGGTAGCTCCCGCACCAGCGACAGCCGGACGGCTCTCCCCCACGTGAGCCGACGGTCTCCCCCCACAGGAGATGGAGTCATGCCACCTGCCCGACACCGGCGCGCCCGCGTCGTCCACACCCTGCTCGCCGGGGCCTCGGCGATCGCCCTGGGCCTGAGCGGCCTGGTCGTCGCCACCAGCACGTCCAGCGCGGCCACCGCCGACGTCGAACTGATCGACAACGGCGGCTTCGAGGCCGCCGACCACCTCGGCGGCTGGACCTGTCCCTCCGGCGGTACCGCGGAGACGGGCACCGCCCACTCCGGCTCGTACGCGCTGCGCGCCACCCCGGGCGCGAGCGACACCGGCGAGTGCACCCTGACCGTCGCCGTGAAGCCCTCGTCGACGTACACCCTGAGCTCCTGGGTCCAGGGCTCCTACGTCTACCTCGGGGCCCGCGGCACCGGCGGCACGGATCCCGGCACCTGGACCAACTCGGCGAGCTGGGCCAAGCTCTCCACCACCTTCACCACCGGGGCCGGCACCACCAGCGTCACGGTCTACCTGCACGGCTGGTACGGCCAGCCCTCCTACCTGGCCGACGACGTCTCGCTGATCGGACCGGGCGACCCGAAGCCCACCCCCACAGGGACGGCCACCCCGACCCCGACCCAGACCCAGACCCCGACCCCCACCGTGACCCCGACGGTCACCCCCACCGTCACCCCGACCCGGCCCGGCCTGCCCAAGCACCTGCTCACCGGCTACTGGCAGAACTTCGACAACACCGCCACCGTGCAGCGGATCAGCGACGTCCCGGCCGCCTACGACATCATCGCGGTCTCCTTCGCCGACGCCACCGGCACACCCGGCGGGCTGAGCTTCACCCTGGACCCGGCGCTGTCGGCCAAGCTCGGCGGCTACACCGACGCCCAGTTCAAGGCCGACATCGCGGCCAAGCGGGCGGCCGGCAAGAAGGTGGTGCTCTCGGTCGGCGGCCAGAACGGCACCGTCTCGGTGAACAGCTCCGCCTCGGCCACCACCTTCGCCAACACGGCCTGGACACTGCTGCAGAACTACGGCTTCGACGGGATCGACATCGACCTGGAGAACGGCGTCAACGCCACCTACATGGGCCAGGCCCTGCACACGCTGGCGGCGAAGGCGGGCAGCGGGTTCGTCCTCACCATGGCGCCGCAGACCATCGACATGCAGTCGACCGGGATGGAGTACTTCAAGCTGGCGCTGAACGTGAAGGACATCCTCACCATCGTCAACATGCAGTACTACAACTCCGGCGCGATGCTCGGCTGCGACGGGCAGGTCTACTCCCAGGGCAGCGTCAACTTCCTGACCGCGCTGGCCTGCATCCAGCTCAAGGGCGGGCTGCGGCCCGACCAGGTCGGGCTCGGGGTCCCCGCGTCCACCAGCGCGGCGGGCGGCGGGTACGTCAGCCCGAGCGTGGTCAACAACGCCCTGGACTGCCTGGCCGCCGGCACCAACTGCGGGAGCTTCAAGCCCGACACCAAGTGGCCCGGCATCGGCGGGGCGATGACCTGGTCGACCAACTGGGACGCCAAGGCCGGTGGCGGGATCGCCGGCACCGTCGGCTCGCACCTGCACGCGATGCCGTAGGGCGGGTCGGGCACCGGCGCACGGGCCCGGGCCGGGGTCAGACCCCGGCCCGGGCCTCCGGGATCTCCGGGCACGGGCCGCAGTGCCGGCGACGCAGCTCCGCGGTGATCTCGGCCAGCTCGCCCTCGGGCAGCAGCGGCAGCATCATCGCGATGCCCTGGAGCAGGCCGCCGAGCAGGAAGGTGGTGTCGGCGGTGGCGGCCACCAGACCGCGCACCTCGGCCACCTCGCCGGCCGCCACGGCCTCGATCAGCCGGGCCGCGTCGGCGGTCTCCTCGTCCACCGCGACCGCGCCGGAGTCGGCCGGGGCGCGCCGGACCAACGCGTGCAGCACCTTGTCGCCCACCTCGGGCGCGTACGCCTTGCGGACCGCCTCGGCGGCTACCCAGGCCAGCAGGGTGGTCACCTCGCGCTCCGCGTGCTCCGCGAAGAGCCGGTCCAGCGCGTGGTCGAACGCGAGCTGGTTGCCGTGCCGGAACGCGAGCAACAGGGTCGCCGCACCGGCCTTGGCCTCCTGGACCGCTTCCATCGGCAGTTCGTCGGCCAACCTCTCGGTCACCACCACGCCATGCCCTCCCGTCGGTCGTCGGCTCAGCGAAACTCCGTGCACACCGTACACATCCGACCTGCAAACTTCCGCGAACCCGCGCGGGCAAGACCGGAATGAATTCGGGCGGAATAGGACTTCACCCGGTCCAGGATGAATATTCGCCGGAACAGAGCAATGGCACTGGGCTATTAGAGGGTCCGTTTTCCGCGTCGACCGCGTCCGGCCGGCGAGAAGGCCACGAGGGGGTCGCGAGAAGGCCGCGAACCGGGCGCGGACGGCGGGCGAGAAGGCCGGGGAAAGGCCGAGGGGCCGCACCCCGCGTCGGCGGGATGCGGCCCCTGGCGGACCGTCGACGGGCCGGGCCCGTCGGCCGGGTCAGGCCTGCGGCAGCGCCGCGAGCTGAGCGGTGATCCGGGCGATGTCGGCCTCGGCGGCCTCCTGACGGCCCCGGATCTTGGCGACCACGTCGTCCGGCGCCTTGGCGAGGAACGCCTCGTTGCCGAGCTTGGCGGCGGTCTGGGCCTTCTCCTTCTCGGCGGCCGCGAGGTCCTTGGCCAGGCGCTTGCGCTCGGCCGCGACGTCGATGGTGCCGGAGAGGTCCAGCGCCACGGTGGCACCGGCGACCGGGAGCGAGGCGGTGGCCGCGAAGCCCTCCTCGGGCGCGGTCAGGCGCAGCAGCGAGCGGATCGCGTCCTCGTGGACGGCGAGCACGGTACCGCCGAGGTCCAGCTGGGCCGGCACCTTCTGCGCGGGCTGAAGGCCCTGGTCCGAGCGGAACCGGCGGACCTCGGTGACCACCTGCTGGAGCGTGGCGACCTCGGCCTCGGCCCCGGTGTCCCGGAAGCCGCTGTCCTCGGGCCACGCGGTGACCACCAGCGACTCGGCGCCGGTGAGCGTGGTCCACAGGGTGTCGGTGACGAACGGGACGATCGGGTGGAGCAGCCGCAGCGTGACGTCCAGGATCTCGCCCAGGACCCGGCGGGAGGCGTCGGCCTGCGCGCCGCCCTTGGCGAGGGTGGTCTTGGAGAGCTCGACGTACCAGTCGAACACCTCGTCCCAGGCGAAGTGGTAGAGCGTGTCCGAGACCTTGGCGAACTCGTAGTCGTCGTACAGCGCGTCCACCTCGGCGACGGTGGCGTTCAACCGCGACAGGATCCAGCGGTCGACCGCGGTCAGCTCCTGCGGCGCGGGGAGCGGGCCCTCGACGGTGGCACCGTTCATCAGCGCGAAACGGGTCGCGTTCCAGAGCTTGTTGCAGAAGTTGCGCGAGCCCTTGACCCAGTCCTCGCCGATCGGCACGTCGGCGCCGGGGTTCGCGCCGCGAGCCAGGGTGAAGCGGACGGCGTCGGCGCCGTAGGCGTCCATCCAGTCCAGCGGGTCCACGGCGGTGCCGGAGGACTTCGACATCTTCTTGCCGAACTCGTCGCGGACCAGGCCGGTCAGGGCGACGGTCTTGAACGGCGCCTGACCGTCCATCGCGTACAGGCCGAACATCATCATCCGGGCGACCCAGAAGAAGATGATGTCGTGGCCGGTGACCAGGACGTCGGTCGAGTAGAACTTCTCCAGGTCCGGGGTCCGCTCCGGCCAGCCGAGGGTGGAGAAGGGCCAGAGGCCGGAGGAGAACCAGGTGTCCAGGACGTCCGGGTCCTGGTGCCAGCCCTCGCCGGTCGGCGGCTGCTCGTCGGGGCCGACGCAGACGACCTCGCCGTCCGGGCCGTACCAGACCGGGATCCGGTGGCCCCACCAGAGCTGGCGCGAGATGCACCAGTCGTACATGTTGTCGACCCAGTCGAAGTAGCGGCGCTCCAGCTCCTTCGGGTGGATCTCCACCTTGCCGTCCCGGACGGCGTCGCCGGCGGCCTGGGCCAGCGGGGCGACCTTGACCCACCACTGCAGCGACAGGCGCGGCTCGACCACGGTGTGGCAGCGCGAGCAGTGGCCGACGGCGTGCATGTACGGGCGCTTCTCGGCGACGATCCGGCCCTGCTCGCGCAGCGCGCCGACCACGGCCGAGCGCGCCTCCAGCCGGTCCAGGCCGAGGAAGGGGCCGTGCACGGTGATCGCGCCGCGCTCGTCCATGACGCTCAGGTTCGGCAGGTTGTGGCGCTGCCCGATGGCGAAGTCGTTCGGGTCGTGCGCCGGGGTCACCTTGACGGCGCCGGTGCCGAACTCCGGATCGACGTGCTCGTCGGCGACGACCGGGATCTCCCGGTCCGTCAGCGGCAGCTTGATGGTCCGGCCGACCAGGTGCCGGTAGCGCTCGTCCTCCGGGTGGACGGCGACGGCGGTGTCGCCCAGCATCGTCTCGGCGCGGGTCGTGGCGACGATGATCGAGTCGTCGCCGTCCCCGTAGCGGATCGAGACCAGCTCGCCGGGGACCTCCTCGTGCTCCACCTCGATGTCGGAGAGCGCGGTGAGGCAGCGCGGGCACCAGTTGATGATGCGCTCGGCCCGGTAGATCAGACCGTCGTCGAAGAGGCGCTTGAAGATGGTCTGGACAGCCTGGGAGAGGCCCTCGTCCATCGTGAAGCGCTCGCGGGACCAGTCCACGCCGTCGCCGAGGCGGCGCATCTGGCCGAGGATCCTGCCGCCGTAGTTCTCCTTCCACTCCCAGACCTTCTCGACGAAGGCCTCCCGGCCCAGGTCGTGCCGGGAGAGACCGGACTCGGCGAGCTGCTGCTCCACCTTGTTCTGGGTGGCGATGCCGGCGTGGTCCATGCCGGGCAGCCAGAGCGTCTCGAAGCCCTGCATGCGCTTGCGGCGGGTCAGCGCGTCCATCAGCGTGTGCTGGAAGGCGTGGCCCAGGTGCAGCGCACCGGTGACGTTCGGCGGCGGGATGACGATGGTGTACGGGGGCTTGTCACTCTTCGCGTCGGCCGTGAAGTAACCGCGCTCTACCCAGCGCTCGTACAGCTCGCCCTCTACGTCCGCCGGAGCGTAGGTCGTCGGGAGGGTGGCTGCGTCGTCCCCGGCGTGAGTGTTCGCGGGGCGCTGGTTCGTGGTGTCGGTCACGACGCACAGTTTACGTACCTGCGGACGCGGGTTACGAACCGCTTTCGGTCCGGGCCGCCCCTCGCCCGGTCCGGACGGCCGTCGGCCCCGTGCGATAACGTGCCCGCACACTCGTCCGACCCCTGATACGGGTACGGACGACTTCGAATCGCGACAGGCCGCGGGTGCGGCGGGGGAGCACAACAGATGTACGGCCAGGGTCAGCAGTATCCGCAGGGTCAGCCGCAGCCGTACGGGGCACCGCAGCCCTACGGCGCGCCACAGCCGCAGCCGCCCTACGGGGCCCAGCCGCCCTACGGGGCCCAGCCGCCCTACGGGGCCCAGCCGCCCTACGGTCAGCCGCCGCAGCAGTACGGCTACCCGCCGCAGGGGGCGCCGGTGCCGCACTACGGCCCGCCCCAGCCGCAGGCCCCGTACGGCGCCCCGCAGCCGCCCTACGGCGCGGTGCCGCCGCAGGCCCCGTACGGCGCCCCCGGCTACCCGGCGGCGGCGCCGCCGAAGAAGGGCAAGGCCGGGCTGGTGATCGGCCTGGTGATCGGCGCCCTGGTCCTGGCCGGCGGCGGCTTCGGCCTCTACAAGGTGCTCGGCGGGGACACCGGCGGCGCCTACAAGATCACCGCCGCCCAGTCGCTGCCGGACGGCTACACCCAGAAGTCGGCCAAGGAGCAGGCGGCCGACCCGAGCAAGGCCGACACCTCCAAGCTCGGCAAGGACCTCCACGTGCTGATCGCCGGCTACGCCAAGGGCGCCGACCCGCTGGACACCATCAGCGTGATCGGCGTCTACGGGGTGCTCGACGACCCGGACAAGATCATGGAGGACTCCAAGAAGCCCGGCGAGGGCGGCAGCTGGACCACCCCGCTGACCGAGTTCCCGGCCCAGGACAGCCACAGCTCCTCGGCCAAGCTCTCCTGCGGCGTCTACGGCGTGCTCGGCGGCAAGTCGCAGTCCACCGTCTGCGTCTGGGCCGACAAGTCGACCACGGCCCGGGTCTCGTTCCTGAAGTCCAGCCTCACCGGCACCGCCCAGCCGGCGCTCACCCCGGCCCAGGCCGCCGAGAAGACCCGGGCGATCCGCTCGGCCATGGTCGTCGCCAAGTAACCACCCACCGTCCCGGCTGCCACCCGGCCCCGGGTGGGAGTGCGCCACGTCCGCCGTTCCTCCCGTCCCAAGAAAGGGCCACCGTGACCGACCAGAACCCCTACGGCACCCCGCCGCCGCCCGCCGGACAGCCGTACGGCGGCGCTCCCGTGCCGCCCCAGCAGCCCGGCTACGGCGCGACTCCCCCGCCGCCGCCCGCCGCCCCCGCCTGGGGCGCCGTCCCGCCGCAGGCCGCGCCGCCCGGGTACCCGCCGGCGGAGGGCCAGGCCGGTCATCCGGGCTACGGCGCGTACGCCCCGGTGCCGCCGCGCAAGTCCCGCAAGACGCTCTGGATCCTGCTGGGCGTGTTCGTCGGCGTGCTGGCGCTGATCGGTGCCGGCCTCGCGTACTTCGTCTTCGACGTGACGTCCAACGCCGGCACCCAGAAGATCGTCCTGCCGACCGCGTTCAAGGACCTCACCAAGGACGACGACAACGAGATCGCCCAGGCGATGGAGAAGGAGATCACCTCCGAGTTCGGCAAGGGCGACGGCGCCTGGAACCCGACCGGCGTCAGCGCCGTCTACCAGGACTCGGCGCAGGAGCCCCAGCTCATCGTGGTCGGCGGCTACGGCAAGGTGCTGCTCCCCAAGCAGGAGCTGGACGCCATGTTCAAGGGCTTCTCGTCCGGCGGCCCCACGGTCACCGACCGGCACGCGGTCGACGCCGGCTCGAAGGGCGGCACCATGGAGTGCGCCAAGGCCACCCAGGCCGGCAGCGACCTCGGCATCTGCGCCTGGGCCGACAACAGCACCCTGGTGCTGCTGATGCAGGCACCGGAGGAGGGCAAGGCGCCGAACCTGGAGAAGCTGGCCGCCGACGCCCGCGACCTGCGCGCGGTCGCCGAGGTCGCGAAGTAGCGCTCACCCCCGCGCCCCTGACGTCGAAGGGCCCCCGGAGACCGACCGACGGTCTCCGGGGGCCCTTTCCGGCGGAAGGTCAGGCGCTCTTGTCGCGCCGCTCCCGCTTGATCATGTCGCGCGGGACGAGCGTGGGGATCGCGTGCTTGGAGACGACGTCCCCGGTCACCACCACGCGGGCGACGTCCTGACGCGAGGGCACCTCGTACATCACGGACATCAGCACCTCCTCCATGATGGCCCGCAGACCGCGCGCGCCGGTGCCGCGCAGGATCGCCTGGTCGGCGATGGCCTCCAGCGCGTCACGGGAGAACTCCAGCTCGACGCCGTCCAGTTCGAAGAGCTTGCGGTACTGCTTGACCAGCGCGTTCTTCGGCTCGGTGAGGATCTGCAGCAGCGCCTCGCGGTCGAGGTTGTGCACGCTGGTGATCACCGGGAGGCGGCCGATGAACTCCGGGATCATGCCGAACTTGACCAGGTCCTCCGGCATCACCTGACGGAAGTGGTCGCTGGCGTCCTGCTCCCGCTTGGACCGGATGTTCGCGCCGAAGCCGATGCCCTTGGCACCCGCGCGGCCCTCGATGATCCGCTCCAGACCGGCGAACGCGCCGCCCACGATGAACAGCACGTTGGTGGTGTCGATCTGGATGAACTCCTGGTGCGGGTGCTTGCGACCGCCCTGCGGCGGCACCGACGCGGTGGTGCCCTCCAGGATCTTCAGCAGCGCCTGCTGCACGCCCTCGCCGGAGACGTCCCGGGTGATCGACGGGTTCTCGCTCTTGCGGGCGACCTTGTCGATCTCGTCGATGTAGATGATCCCGGTCTCGGCCTTCTTGACGTCGTAGTCGGCCGCCTGGATCAGCTTCAGCAGGATGTTCTCGACGTCCTCGCCGACGTACCCGGCCTCGGTCAGCGCGGTGGCGTCGGCGATCGCGAAGGGCACGTTCAGCATCCGGGCCAGCGTCTGCGCCAGCAGCGTCTTGCCGGATCCGGTCGGGCCGAGCAGCAGGATGTTGGACTTCGCCAGCTCGATGGCGTCCTCACGGCCGTTGCCGCCGCTGCGGCCGGCCTCGCCCGCCTGCACGCGCTTGTAGTGGTTGTAGACCGCCACCGACAGCGCCTTCTTGGCGAGGTCCTGGCCGACCACGTACTGGTCCAGGAACTCGTAGATCTCGCGCGGCTTCGGGAGCTCCTCGAAACGCACCTCGGAGGTCTCGGCGAGCTCCTCCTCGATGATCTCGTTGCACAGGTCGATGCACTCGTCGCAGATGTACACGCCTGGGCCGGCGATCAGCTTCTTCACCTGCTTCTGCGACTTGCCGCAGAACGAGCACTTGAGCAGGTCGCCACCGTCTCCGATGCGTGCCACGAGGTGCTTCCCCTTCGCCAGGGGCCCCGCGGGGGTTCCGGGGCCTGGTGCTGTGGACCGTCTACGCCGACGGCGATCGGTCTCGCTATCCGACGGTACTCTGCCGGGCCGCTGATTCCGTCCTCTTCGCCAGGTCTGCCCTACGCCCTGGGCGAATTGATACCGAACAGATGCCGGCGGTCGTGCCGCCGATGCGCCGGGGGCGGGGCGCGCGACAACCGGCGCGCCCCGCCCGGGAGCTCCGTCCCGCCCGCCGGGGGGCGGGGCGGGAGAGTGCCGACCTCAGGAGGTCAGCGAGGCCTTGCGGGTGGAGATGACGAGGTCGACCAGACCGTACTCGACGGCCTCCTCGGCGGTCAGGATCTTGTCGCGCTCGATGTCGTCGCGGACCTGCTCCACCGACTTGTTGGAGTGCTTGGAGAGCATCTCCTCCAGCTGCTCGCGCATCCGGAAGATCTCCCGGGCCTGGATCTCCAGGTCGGAGACCTGGCCGCGGCCGGTCTCGGTGTACGGCTGGTGGATCAGGATGCGGGCGTTCGGCAGCGCCATCCGCTTGCCGGGGGTGCCGGCCGCGAGCAGCACGGCCGCCGCGGAGGCCGCCTGGCCCATGCAGACGGTGGTGATGTCCGGCTTCACGTACTGCATGGTGTCGTAGATGGCCGTCAGGGCCGTGAACGAGCCGCCGGGCGAGTTGATGTACATCTGGATCTCGCGGTCCGGGTCCATCGACTCCAGGCAGAGCAGCTGGGCCATGATGTCGTTCGCGGAGACGTCGTCGACCTGCGAGCCGAGGAAGATGATGCGCTCCTCGAACAGCTTGGCGTACGGGTCGTACTCACGGATGCCCTGCGAGGTGCGCTCGACGAAGCGCGGGACGATGTAGCGGCCCTCGGCGCGCATGTCCTCGACGCGTGCCTTGGCGCTGGACAGGCTGGGGATGTTCATGGGGGTTCTAGTCCTCCGGAGCGTTGTGGCTGTGGTCTCGTGGAGCCGGGGCCGAGGCTCAGGCGCCCGTGCCGCCGCCGCCGGGGACGTCCGCGGCGCTGTGCATGATCGCGTCGATCAGGCCGTACTCCAGGGCCTCCTCGGGCGTGAACCAGCGGTCGCGGTCGGAGTCCGCGGTGATCTGCTCGAAGGACTGGCCGCTGTGGAAGGCGATCAGCTCGGACATCCGCTTCTTGGTGCGGAGCAGCTGCTCCGCCTGGATGCGGATGTCGGTGGCCGAACCGCCGAGACCGGCGGAGGGCTGGTGCATCAGGATGTTGGCGTTCGGCAGCGAGAAGCGCTTGCCCTTGGCGCCGGCGGTCAGCAGGAACTGCCCCATCGAGGCGGCCATGCCCATGGCGATGGTGACGACGTCGTTCTTGATGTACTGCATGGTGTCGTAGATCGCCATGCCGGCCGAGATCGAGCCGCCCGGAGAGTTGATGTAAAGGAAGATGTCCTTGTCCGGGTCCGCGGCCAGCAGGAGCAGCTGGGCGGTGATCTTGTTGGCGATGTCGTCGTCGACCTGCTGGCCGAGGAAGATGATCCGCTCGTTGAGCAGCCGGTTGTAGACCTGGTCGCCCAGGCCGCCGAGCACGTCACCAGAGGCGGCGTGCGGCGCCATCGGGCCAGGCATCTGCATCTGCGGGAACGTCACTTAGCCACCTGCTCAGTCGATTTGGAGGGCCGTCGCACGGCTCTCACGGTGTCGCACAGCTTCCGGGTATCACGGTGTGATTGTTGCTGTCCAAGGACCCTAACGCGCAGGCCGGGCCGCAGAATCCCTCACGCAGAACTGTTCGCTGTGAGCGCAGGGTTCACCACGCGGGCCCGGGGACCGGCCCGGACGGGCCGGGGAGCGCGGCGGCCCCCCGACCGGTCGGGGAAAGCGGCGGGGCCGCCGGGACCGGGCGCGCCGGCGCGCCCCCCGGGGGGGCAAAGACAATACACGAGAACAATAAAAAAAACAAAACCACCCACAACAACAAC
>NZ_JBHYYB010000035.1:33544-47994 GCF_042752535.1 Kitasatospora sp. NPDC059327
CCCGGGGGGGCGGGGGGGGGGGGGGGGGGGGGGGGGGGGGGGGGGGGCCCCCCGGCGGGTGCGGGCTGGGGGGGGGCCCGGCCCCCGGGGCCGGGGGCCGGCCCCCGCTGCTGCGTCACGTCAGAGCGACCGGGGCGATCAGGCCTCGGTCTTCTCCTCGGCCTCGGCCTCGGCGGCCGGGGCCTCGGCGGCGACGGTCTCGGCGGCGACGGTCTCGGCCGACTCGTCGGTCTCGTCGTCGTCGAAGTTGATCTCGTTGCCCTCGGTGTCGAGGACCTTGGCGGCCTCGACCACGGTGGCCAGCGCCTTGCCGCGGGCGACCTCGCCGACCAGCAGCGGCACCTGGCCACCCTGGACGACCTGCTGCGCGAACTGGTCCGGGGTCAGGCCCGAGCCGGCGGCGCGGCGGATGAGGTGCTCGGTGAGCTCCTGCTGGTCGACACCCAGCTCCTCGTCGGCGACGATCTGGTCCAGGACGAACTGGGTCTTGATGCCCTTCTTCGCCTGGTCCTCGGTCTCCGTGAGGAACTCCTCCTCGGTCTTGCCCTGGGTCTCCAGGTAGGACGCGAGGTTGAGGCCCATCGGCTCCAGCTGGTGGTGCTCCAGGTTGTGCTTGCGGGTCTCGATCTCGTCCTTGAGGAGCTTCTCCGGGAACTCGATCTCGACCAGCGCCAGCAGCGCGTCGAGCACCTTCTCCTGGGCCTGGGTGGCCTGGTCGTACTCCTTCATGCGCTCAAGGCGCTTGCGGGAGTCGGCGCGCAGCTCCTCCAGCGAGTCGAACTCGCTGGCCAGCTGGGCGAACTCGTCGTCCAGCTCGGGGAGCTCCTTCTCCTGGACGGCGGTGACGGTGACGGTGACCTCGGAGGTCTTGCCCGCCTGGGTGCCGCCCTTGAGCTCGGTGGAGAAGGTGGCGGTGCCACCGGCCTCCAGGCCGACGACGGCGTCGTCGATGCCGTCGATCAGACGGCCGGAGCCGATCTCGTAGCTGACGCCCTTGGCGATGCCGTCCTCCGGCACCTCGCCGTCGACCTTGGCCTCCAGGTCGACGACCACGATGTCGGCGGCGGTCGCGGCGCGCTCGACGTCCTTGACGGAGGAGAAGCGCTCGCGCAGCTGCTCCAGCGACTTGTCGACGTCCTCGTCGGTGACCACGATCGGGTCGACGGTGACCTCGATGGTCGAGAAGTCCGGCAGGGTGATCTCGGGACGAACGTCGACCTCGGCGGTGAACTTCAGGTCACCACCGTCGGCGATCGTCTCGACACCCTCGATGTTGGTGATGTCGGGCTGGCCGAGGACCTCGATCTTGCCCTCGTCGACGGCCTGCGTGTAGAAGCGCGGGAGGGCGTCGTTGACGGCCTCCTCCAGCACGGCGCCACGACCGAAACGCTGGTCGATGACACGGTTCGGGATCTTGCCCTTGCGGAAGCCCGGGACCGAGACCTGCTGGTTGATCTTCTTGTACGCCGCGTCGAGGCTGGGCTTGAGCTCCTCGAAGGGCACCTCGACGGTGAGTCGAACCCGGGTCGGGTTCAGAGTCTCGACGGCGCTCTTCACGGTTTGGTCTCCTATGGGCTTGCGGTCAGGTTGCCTCCGCCCTCCCCGTCGATACCGGCCGGGGCCGGTGCTGGCGGGTCGGGCGAGACGGGCGATGGGCGGTTGGAGCTGCATCTCCCGTGGGGGGTGGACGGTGAGCGTGACTCCTCGCCCTCGTGCGGTTGACCTGGGTTGACGCCACAGGGACTACCGCCAGCGCCCCATCCTACCGGTACCACGAAAGGCGGACGCCAGGACGCTGCCGTCGGCGGGCGCTCAGCCCTTCCCGACCGGCTCCCCGACCGGCTCGGCCGCCCCCTCCGCAGTACCCCCCGCCGGTACCACGCGCATGGTGGCGGCGGCGTCGGAATCCCGCACCAGCAAGGCGATCGCGGCCGCCACCAGGGCCAGGCCGGCGGCGGTGAGGAAGGCCGCCCGGTAGGCGGTGAGGTTCGCCACGGGCGTACCCGAGGCGTTCACGGTGAAGGCCCCCACGGCCGTCAGCACGGTACCGAGCACCGCGACCCCGAGCGCCGAACCGAGCTGGCGCTGCGCGTTGTAGAGGGTGGAGGCGGCGCCGGTGTCCCGCGCGCTGATGGTGGCGAAGGCGGCGGTCTGCGAGGGCATGAAGACGTGCGACATCGCGTAGCCGGTGACGAACATCAGGGCGCGCACCGCCCACAGGTCGCTGTCCGGCCCGATCGTGGCCATCAGGGCCAGGCAGCAGGCGACCACGGTGGCGCCGGCCACCAGGATCCGGCGCGGGCCGATCCTCGGGTAGAGCCGGCTCGCGATCTGGGAGGCGAGCATCACCCCGAGCGCCTCGGGGAAGACCATCAGACCGCTGTGCAGGGCGTCCATCCCGAGCGCGTCCTGCATCAGCAGCGGGAAGAGGTAGAGCATGCCGAGGAAGGCGGCGCCGGAGAAGAGCGACAGCAGGTTGGTGGTGCGGAAGATGCGGTCCCGGAAGAGCCGCAGGTCGAGCATCGGCTCGGGCAGGCGCAGCTCGACGACCACCAGGGCCGCCAGCGCGAGTGCTCCGACGAGCGCCGAGACCACGATCCGCGCGCTCCCCCAGCCCTGCGACGCGCCCTCGGAGAGCGCGTACATCGCGGCGCCGAAGCCGAGGGCGGAGAGCAGGAACCCGGCCGCGTCGAACCGGCCGGCCCGTTCGGCGCGGTAGTCGGGCAGCGCGAGCAGCCCGAAGACCAGCGCCGCGATCCCGACCGGCACGTTGACGATGAAGACCCAGTGCCAGGACCAGCCGTCCACCAGCCAGCCGCCGAGGACCGGACCGGCGGCCGGCGCGACGGCGGTGGGCAGCATCAGGACGCGGGTCGCCCGCATCCGCTCCTCCTGCGGGAAGGCCCGGAAGAGCATGGTCATCCCGACCGGGGTGAGCAGGCCGCCGGCCGCGCCCTGGAAGATCCGATAGAGGGTGAGCGAGGTCATCGAGCCGGCCGCGCCGCAGAGCAGCGAGGCGAGCGTGAAGAGGGCGAGCGAGACGAGGAAGACCCGCCTGGTGCCGAACCGGTCCCCCAACCAGCCGGAGAGCGGGACGAAGACGGCCAGGCTGACCAGGTAGCCGACGTTGATCACGCCGACCCCGGCCGGATCGGTGCCGAACTCGCGGCCGATCGCGGGCAGGGCGACGTTCACGATCGTGGTGTCCATGATCGACATGAACAGCGAGGCGACGAAGACGACTCCGACCGCGATCTTGGGGTTCATCCTCATCGGGCTCATCCGGGCTCCAGCATTTGGTGAAATGTCAACCATTCACCATGCCGGACCGGACCGGAAACGACAACAGCACTCCGCGCCGGAACCCGCCGCGGGGGCGTCGCCGAGGCCCGGGACCGGCCCGCCCCGAGGCCCGGGACCGGCCCGCGCCGACGCCCGCGGACCGCCGAACGGTGCCCTCGCCCCCCCGGAAACGCCAACAGGGCCCCGCCGAGGACGAGACCCTGCCGCACTGTCGGGGTGACCGGATTCGAACCGACGGCCTTCCGCTCCCAAAGCGGACGCGCTACCAAACTGCGCCACACCCCGTGGTGCCGAGAGGAAGCGTACACGCCGGGCCCTGCCCGGTCGGCGACATCTCGGAGGGCCCGAGAACGAATGTGGTGTGCGCGCGGCCGACCGGACCAGGTACGCTGTTCCCGACCTTCCGTCCGGCGACGGCCGGGGGATCACGCGGGTGTAGCTCAATGGTAGAGCCCTAGTCTTCCAAACTAGTCACGCGAGTTCGATTCTCGTCACCCGCTCCAGCTGTCCGGCCCCGGAACGACACCGTCGCTCCGGGGCCGTTCCGTTTCCGGACCGCCCGTCAGGGCCGGCGCCGGTGCTCCCGGGGGCCGAGGGTCCGCCGGGGCGCGCGCCCGGCCCGACCACCGTCAGAGGCCGAGCCGGCCGGCCCGGGCCGCGGCGCGGTCGAGCAGCTGGTGGACGTCGGCCTGCCGGGTGGTGGGCCGGTCGTTGTACTCGTCCGGGGAGACCGCCGGGCGGCCGGTGGCGTGCAGCACCTCCATCAGCTGGACCCGGGCGGTCCGCACGGTGGCCGGGGTGCCGTAGCCGTGGGCCAGGACGGCGGCCTGGGCGCCGAGCAGGCAGACCCGCCCGGCACCGTCCCACAGCGCGCCCTGCAGCCAGCCGGCCTCGCCGAGGTAGCGGGAGGCAAGCCGCAGGTGCTCGGCGGCGCTCACCGGCACCGGGCGGGCCGGCCGGCGCAGCACCCGGTCCAGCAGGGTGACCCGGGGCAGCGGGTGGCCGGCGTGCCACGGCTGCGTCGTCGAGCCCAACGGGCAGACGTACGGCGGCCGGAGGTACGGCGCCGGAGTGCGCGCCGGGGCGGGCAGCGAGGCGAGGTACGCCTCGATCTCCGCGACCAGGCCGCCGTCCGGGACGAGCGGCGACGGAGCGGGCGTCAGGTCGGTGCGGGGCATGCGGTTCTCCGAGCGGTGGCCTACGGTTGCCGCTACCCAAAATGGTGCATAAAGGATAATTCGGCGACCGGAGAGCCGAGCGCGCTCCGGCGGCCCGCAGGCCGTATCGGTTTCCCGGCGGGGCCCCGGGCCGATAGCCTCGGCGGCGTTCGAAGGCAGTTCGAGAGCGGTTCGAGAACGCCGCGAACCCGAAGGTGGAGGAGTGTCCGGTGCGTCCCCAGGACCGACTGGCCGTCATTCAGCGCTCTGTGGTCCGGGAAATGGCACGCTTCGGACAGGAGTTCACCGTCGACGGCGAGGTGGTGCGCGGGCCGGGCACCACGGCGGTGGCCGTCCGGGAGCACCCCGGCATCGACGGCGCCGGCCACGTCGACCTGGGCTTCGTGTTCCGGCTGGGTCACGCGGACGCGCCCGTGGTGTGGGACTGCGCGGCCGGCCTCGGCAAGACCGAGGAGGAGAAGCTCGACAACGCGGTCCGGATGTGGGCGACCACCACGGCCGCGGTCCTGGTCGAGCTGCGGGAGCGGCGCGGCGAGCACGCCGACCACGCCGACCACCCGGAACTGCCGGGCTGGCAGGCCGTTCAGGGGCCCGCGGCGGTGTTCGGCTTCGGCAACGAGCGGCTGGCCGGCTGGCTGGCGGAGCACCGGGTCCTGCCCGCGCTGGCGCCCGCGCTGCTGCCGGAGCTGACCGGGCGGCACCTGAACGGGGTGAAGCTCTTCCTGGGCGGCAAGGCGGGGGACGACATCGCCGAGGTCCGGGTCAACGGCGAGGTGTCGGAGGCCGCCTCGGCGGCGTTGCGCGCGCTGGACTGGCCGCGCGGCGAACGGCTCTGCTGGGCGCGGCTGTTCGTGCTGCTGGCGGCGCCGGACGCGGCATCGGTGACGACCGCGCCGGCGAACGCCGCGGCGCCCGCGGCACTGCGGCCGCCGGCCCCGGCGGCGACCCGGGCCCGGGGGCTCTTCGCCCGCTGGCGGCATGCCAGACGGGCCGACCGGTGACCCGGACGGCCGGCCCCCTCCTCCGCTGAACGCCCCGGGCCTCGGCCGAGGCCGCCGCGGGTCAGCTGGCGATGTTGGAGATGCTCTTGGCGATCTGGCTCAGGAAGTCCTGGATCGGCTTGGCCGCCGTGCTCTGGTTGAGCATGAAGCCGAACAGCGCGGCCAGGATCGCGTGGCCGATCTTCAGTTGCTTGTTGCGGATGAAGATGAAGCAGATGACGCCGAACAGGACCAGCGCGGAGACGGAGAGTGCCACCCGGACTCACTTCCTCGTTTCATAGCGGGGCGCCATCGGCTGACTGCCCCTGCGAAGCCGGACCCCGGCCTGTCCGACGGTCCCGAGGCGGAACGGCAGTTCGTCCGACGTGTCGCGGCCGGAAGGAGAGTCCGGTACGGCCGGACGGTGTCCGTCGTGCCGCATGTGGCGCCCCCCATCCCCCGAATCCTGACCAGTCCCGCCCGGACTCAGTGTGGTCGAACGTGCCGATTGCGTAAAGGTCTGACTGTCAGCCGAACGCCGATATCCTGCGATGCGAGACGAGTTTCCGCCGACCGAGACGATAGCGGAGCCGTTCTGACGAATCGTCGGTGGGGCGCCGCTGAGCGGCCGGGAAACGCCCGGCGGGGCGGACCGGAACGGGCTGGTCCGCTCCGGTGACGGCGGGTCGGAAATGGCCGAAGATCAGCTCCCAGGCTTGACAGCAGCTGCCCGCGGCATGTGCCGGGCGGCCGGCCGACCGCGCATCGGGGGAAACGGGCAGGTGAGGGGCCGACGGGACCGACCCCCGGCGGACGCGGCGGCACGGGTCCCCGACCAACACCGGTCCCCGACCGGCGCGGCCCGGACCCGCGGGGTCAGTCGCGCCAGAGCAGCAGGACGGCGCGGTCGTCGTTGATGTCCCGGGCGACCGTTTCGATCAGCCGGGCGGCGGCACCCACCCCGGCACCGGGACCACCACCGGGGACCAGCCGGTCGGCCTCGCCCATCAGCCGGTCCATCCCGTCGGAGAGGTCGCGGCCGGGTGCCTCGACCATGCCGTCGGTGCAGAGCATCAGGACGTCGCCGCGGTTCAGCCGGCCGCGCACGCCCTCGAACTTGGCACCGTCGTAGATGCCGAGCAGCGGGCCCTCGGTGCACTCCTTCATCTCCCAGCGCCCGGCCCCCGCGAGGCGTTGCATCCCGGGCAGGTGGCCGGCCGAGAGCAGTTCGTACTCCCCGCTGTCCAGGTCGAGGACCAGGTGGACGGCGGTGGCGAAGCCCTCCTCCCAGGACTGGCGGAGCAGGTAGCCGTTGGCGGCGGGCAGGAAGTCGTGCGCGGGCAGCGAGCCGACCAGGCCGCCGAAGGCCCCGGAGAGCAGCAGGGCCCGTGAGCCGGCGTCCATGCCCTTGCCGGAGACGTCCGCCAGCACCACCTCCAGCACCCGCTGGGCGGGCCCGGTCCGGGCGGCGACCACGAAGTCCCCGGAGAAGGACTGCCCGCCGGCCGGGCGCAGCGCCATGTCGGCGTGCCAGCCGTCCGGCAGCTCCGGGACTCGGCTCTGCACCCGCAGCCGCTCGCGCAGGTCGAACAGCATGGTGGAACCGCCCCACCAGGGCACCCCGACCCGGCTGCGGAACTGGGCCAGCAGCAGACCGCCGACCCCGGCCGCGCCGACCACCAGGGCGGCGCCGGGGGTGACGCCGTAGGTGTAGGCGTCCGGATCGGCGCTGGCGACCCGCTGGCCGGTGTGGATCACGGACTCGGCGGACAGCCCGAGCGCGGCGAGCGCGTAGAGCACCACCAGGCTGCCGGGGCGCAGCAGCAGCGCGGCGGCCAGGATGGGCAGGACCAGGGAGGTGGGCGGGGCCCAGGCCGGGATCCAGATGTTGAGCAGGATCAGCAGCGGGACCAGCAGGGCCAGCACGCAGAGCACCGGCCAGTCGGCGGCGCCGCCGCGGAAGTAGTCGACACCGGCGGTGCGCAGCCTTCGGCGGACCCGGCGGAGCTTCTTGCGCAACCGGGCCGTCACGGGGTCGGGCACCGTGGCGGCGCCGGGCCTCGTCGCAGTCGTCTGGGGCGGTTCGCCCGGCGGTCTGCCAGCCATGGGGACCGACCATATCCACCGGTACGGGTCGGCGTCGACGGCTCGTGCGCGGGCGGCGCCGCCGTGGCGCGGGCGCGTCAGCGGGTTTCGGCCGATTGCGGCGGGCGTCGGCCGCTTCGTCAGGAGGCGTACGCCGGTTGGGCGTACGAACCACGCGGACGGCGCCTGCGCCCCGCGCGCGGGGCCGCCCGCGCGCCGGGTGAGCGGGGCAGGCGCTGTGGCCGATCCCACAGGGCGACCCGGGCCGACCCGGCTGCCGACAAGCGCGCCGGCCGGCCGCGCGGGGAGCGCGGCCGGCCGGCGGAGGCGGTCGGAGGGGGTGGGTCAGCCCTGCGGGTGGTGGGCCGGGATGGGCGGGAGCTCGCCCGTGGTCTCGTAGTCGCTCAGCATGGTGATCCGGCGGGTGTGCCGGTCGTCACCGCTGTACGGGGTGTTGAGGAAGACCTCGACGAAGCGGGTCGCCTCCTCCTGGGTGTGCATCCGGCCGCCGACGGAGATCACGTTGGCGTTGTTGTGCTCGCGGCCGAGCGAGGCGGTCTGCTCGCTCCAGGCCAGCGCGGCGCGGACGCCCTTGACCTTGTTGGCGGCGATCGCCTCGCCATTGCCCGAACCGCCGATCACGACGCCCAGCGCCTCCGGGTCCGCCGCGGTGCGCTCGGCGGCGCGCAGGCAGAACGGCGGGTAGTCGTCGGCCGCGTCGTAGATGTGCGGCCCGCAGTCGACCGGCTCGTGGCCGGCCTCCTTGAGCCACTCCACGAGGTGGTTCTTCAGTTCGTATCCGGCATGGTCCGAGCCCAGGTACACGCGCATGCCCATGAGTGTGGCATGCGCGTGCGGCGGGGCCGCGCAGGGGGCACGGCCGAGCGAGCCGGGACCGGGCGGGGGGGGCCGCGCCAGGTCCCGGTCCGGGGAGGTGTCCGCTCAGCGCTTTCCGAGCAGCTTCCAGGCGAGCGGCAGCGCGCCGGCCGCCAGGACGGCCTTCAGCGCGTCGCCGACCAGGTAGGGGTAGAGACCCAGCTCGGCGGCGCGGGCCAACGGGACGCCCAGCGAGAAGGCGAGGTAGGGCACGCCGACGGCGTAGATGGCGAGGGTGCCGAGGGCCATCGTGGCGGCGGTGTTCAGCGGGCTCCGGTCGGCGCCGCGGCGGGCCAGCGCGCCGGTGAGGGCGGCCGCGAGGACGAAGCCGATCATGTAGCCGAGCGTGGGCATCGACCAGCCGGAGGCGCCCTCGGCGAACCAGGGCAGGCCCGCCATGCCGGCCAGCAGGTAGAGGCCGAGCGAGGCGATGCCGCGGCGGGCGCCGAGCGCGGTGCCGACCAGCAGCGCGGCGAAGGTCTGGCCGGTGACCGGCACCGGGGAGCCGGCGACGGTCACCGAGAACTGGGCGGCCAGACCGGTGAGGGCGGCGCCGCCGGTCACCAGGGCGAGGTCGCGGGCCTGCGCGCCGAACCGGCCGGACGCGGCGGGCAGCAGGTCGGCGAGGACGCCGCGGCTCAGTATCGGGGTGCCGGCGGTCGGGGTGCTGGCAGTCGGGGTGCTGGCAGTGGCCATCGGGGGGTTTCCTCCGCACGGGGACGGTCGGCGATCGGATGATCGGGCGAGTCGGACGATCGGTGGGCGTGGGTTCCGGCGATCAGTGACCGGGTGGTGCTGATGATCAGGTGAGTGAACATCTGTGAACCTACGCGGTGATCGCCGTCGGCACCGTCCAGGAACCGGACAAAGCCCCGGCGGCGCTCATTGTCGGATCCGACCCACTCATCGCGACGGAACGTGACCATTCCGGCCATTTCCCGTCACGATCCGGTCCGCATCGTGGGCCCGGCCGCGTCATTCTTGGCATGGACAGTGGTGCCCCCGGATATTGGGCAACTCGCACCGCATTCCGAACAGTCTGGATCCCCACCTCATGGCCCGTACCTCCGCGCCCTCGGCGCCCGGGACGACCTCCACCTCCGACGCGCCGACCGGCGGGCAGCAACTCAGCCACGGCCTGAAGCAGCGCCACCTCTCGATGATCGCGCTCGGCGGGGTCATCGGCGCCGGTCTCTTCGTCGGCTCCGGGGCGGGCATCGCGGCGGCCGGGCCCGCCATCATCCTGGCGTTCACGCTCTCCGGCCTGCTGGTCATGCTGATCATGCGCATGCTCGGCGAGATGTCGGCGGCCCGGCCGGCCTCCGGCTCCTTCTCGGTGCACGCCGAGAAGGAGGTCGGCCCGTGGGCCGGGATCACCGCCGGCTGGATGTACTGGGTGATGCTCTGCTGCGGCGTCGCCGCCGAGGCCACCGCCGCCGGAAAGATCGTCAACGGCTGGATCCCCGGCGTCTCCGCCTGGGTCTGGGTCGGGCTCTTCATGGTCTTCTTCTGCGCCAGCAACCTCACCGCGGTGAAGAACTTCGGCGAGTTCGAGTTCTGGTTCGCCACCGTCAAGGTCGCCGCGATCATCGCCTTCCTGGTGCTCGGCACGCTCGGCGTCGCCGGGGTGCTGGGCCCCGGCGCCCCCGGCACCGAGAACCTCACCGGCCAGGGCGGCTTCCTGCCCACCGGCGTCAGCGGGCTGATCGTCGGCCTGCTCGCCTCGGTCTTCGCCTACGGCGGGCTGGAGACGGTCACCATCGCCGCCGCCGAGTCCGACGACCCCAAGCGCAACGTCGCCAACGCGGTGCGCACGGCCGTCTGGCGGATCGCGATCTTCTACATCGGCTCGATGGCCCTGGTCGTCACCCTGGTCTCCTGGAAGGACCCGTCGGTCGTCGAGAACGGCCCCTACGTGACCGTCCTCCAGCACCTGGGCGTGCCCGGCGCGGGCACCATCATGGAGGCCGTGGTGCTGATCGCCCTGCTCTCCGCGATGAACGCCAACATCTACGGCTCCTCCCGGATGGCGTACTCGCTGGTCTCCCGCGGCCAGGGGCCGAAGGCGCTGGCCAAGGTCAGCGGCGGGGTGCCGCGACTGGCCGTGGTCGCCTCCTGCCTGTTCGGCTTCGGCGCGGTCCTGGCCTCCAAGTTCTGGCCGGACACCGTCTTCACCTGGCTGATGAACACCACCGGCGTCGCCATCCTGGTGGTCTGGTTCTTCATCTGCGTCGTCCAGCTGCGGATGCGCCGCCGGCTGGAGCGCGAGTCGCCCGAGCTGCTCACCGTCCGGATGTGGGGCTTCCCGTACCTGACCTGGGTCGCGATGGCCGCCGTGGTCGGCATCCTGGCCCTGATGACCACCACCGAGGGCAACCGGCAGCAGCTGTACGCGGCCGGCGTGCTCGTCGCGTTGCTCGTCGGGGCCGGCCTGCTCAAGCAGCGCCGGGACGCCGCCGCTGCCCGCTGAGGCACGTGCGAGGGGCCCGGTACCGCCGACGCGGTACCGGGCCCCTCGCACGTGTCCGCCCGTGGCGGCGGCCGCTACTCGAAGGACGGGCCCGCGGTGCGGGTGCGCTTGATCTCGTAGAAGCCCGGGGTCGACGCGACCAGCAGGGTGCCGTCCCAGAGACGGGCGGCGGCCTCGCCGCGCGGGGCCGGGGTCACCACCGGGCCGAAGAAGGCCACCCGCTCGCCGTCCGCGCCCTCGACCGCGATCACCGGGGTGCCGACGTCCTCGCCGACCAGGGTGATGCCCTCCTTGTGCGAGGCACGCAGGGCCTCGTCGTAGGCGTCCGTGTCGGCGGCGTCCGCCAGCTCGGCCGGCAGGCCCGCCGCGACCAGCGCCGCCTCGACGGTCTCCCGGGTCCGGGGCAGGCCCTGGTTGTGGAAACGGGTGCCCAGCTCGGTGTAGAGGCGGCCGAGCACCTCGTCGCCGTGCTGCTGGGCGGCGGCGACGCAGACCCGGACCGGGCCCCAGGCGCTGTCCAGCAGCTCGCGGTAGTCCTGCGGGAGGTCGCGGTGCTCGTTCAGCACGGACAGGCTCATCACGTGCCAGTTCACGTCCACCGGGCGCAGCCGCTGGACCTCGATCAGCCAGCGGGACGTCATCCAGGCCCAGGGGCAGGCCGGGTCGAACCAGAAGTCGGCGGTCTTGCGCTCAGCGGCAGTCGTCACGGCTGTCGTCCTTCGGTGAGATGCGGGGCGGCCCCCGACTCGGGGTCCATCCGATCCCGAACACCCGCGCGGCGCCGCTGATTCCGAACCGGCGCCCCGGTTTGTGCAATGGTACCGGCGCGAGGGGCGTGAAAGGATGCCCCCGCAGCACCACAACGCGCAGCACCCACCGCACCAGTGAACACCGCACCACCGTGCGAGCCGGACAAAGGAGTACCGCCGTGCCGGGCAAGAACCTGAGCCGCGACGAAGCCCAGCAGCGGGCCAGCATCCTGTCTGTGGACAGCTACCAGGTCCGGCTGGACGTGACGTCGGCCCCCGACCCGGCGGCCGCCACCTTCCGCTCCACCACCACGATCGCCTTCGGCTGTACCGAGCCGGGCGCCTCGACCTTCCTCGACCTGCTGGCGAGCTCGGTCCGCGCGGTCACCCTGAACGGCCGCGCGCTCGACCCGGCCACCGCCTTCGACGGCGCCCGGGTGCACGTCGACGGCCTCGCCGACCGGAACGTCCTCGTGGTGGACGCCGACTGCGCGTACAGCCGCACCGGCGAGGGCCTGCACCGCTTCACCGACCCGGTGGACGGCGAGACCTACCTCTACACCCACTACGAGCCGGCCGACGCCCGCCGGGTGTTCGCCACCTTCGAGCAGCCCGACCTGAAGGCCCCGTTCTCCTTCACCGTCACCGCGCCGGCCGCCTGGGACGTCCGCTCCAACGCCGTGCACGAGGAGGTGAGCACCGAGGGCACCGCCCGCACCTGGCGGTTCGCGCCGACCCGGCCGATCTCCACCTACCTCACCGCCGTGGTCGCCGGCCCCTACCACGTGGCCACCGACCACTACAGCCGCACGCTGGCCGACGGCACCACCCTGGAGATCCCGCTCGCCGCGCTGTGCCGCAAGTCGCTCGCGCCCTACTTCGACTCCGACGAGATCCTCGGCGTCACCAAGCTCGGACTCGACTTCTTCCACGAGGAGTTCGACTACCCGTACCCGTTCGGCAAGTACGACCAGGCCTTCGTGCCCGAGTACAACATCGGCGCGATGGAGAACCCGGGCTGCGTCACCTTCCGCGAGGAGTTCATCTTCCGCTCGAAGGTCACCGACGCCGCCTACGAGGGCCGGGCCAACGTCATCCTGCACGAGATGGCGCACATGTGGTTCGGCGACCTGGTCACCATGCGCTGGTGGGACGACCTCTGGCTGAAGGAGTCCTTCGCCGACTTCATGGGCTCCTACGCACTGGTCGGCGCGCGCACCCGCTACTCCGCCGCCTGGATCACCTTCGCCAACCAGCGCAAGGCCTGGGCCTACCGGCAGGACCAGTTCCCGACCACCCACCCGATCACCGCGGACATCCGGGACCTGGAGGACGCCAAGCTGAACTTCGACGGCATCACCTACGCCAAGGGCGCCTCGGTGCTCAAGCAGCTGGTGGCGTACGTCGGTTCGGAGGCCTTCTTCGAGGGCGCCCGCCGCTACTTCAAGCGGCACGCCTTCGGCAACACCGAACTCGCCGACCTGCTGGACATCCTGGAGGAGACCAGCGGCCGCGACCTCAAGTCCTGGGCCGCCGCCTGGCTGCAGACCGCCGGCGTCAACTCGCTGACCCCGCAGGTCACCGTGGACGCCGAGGGCCGGATCACCGAACTCGCCGTCCTCCAGGACGCCGGGAACGGCGACACCCTGCGCCCGCACCGGATCGCCGTCGGCCTCTACGACCGGGACGCCGACGGCGCGCTGGTGCGCACCGACCGGATCGAGCTGGACGTCACCGGCTCCCGCACCGTCGTGGCCGAGGCCGTCGGCCGCGCCCGGCCCGCGCTGGTGCTGCTGAACGACGACGACCTGACCTACTGCAAGATCCGCTTCGACGCCGAGTCCCTGGAGACGCTGCGCGGCGGCCTCGGCGACATCGAGGGCGACCTGGCCCGGGCACTCGCCTGGTCCGCGGTGTGGAACCTCACCCGGGACGGCCTGATGCCGGCCCGCGACTACATCGCCCTGGTGCTGCGCTTCGCCGGCCAGGAGTCCAACATCGGCGTGCTGCAGTCGCTGCACCTGCAGGCCAAGGGCGCCGTCGACCTGTACGCCGACCCGGCCTGGCGCGGCGAGGGCGGCCGGCTGCTGGCCGACGGCGCGCTGCGCGAGCTGCGGGCCGCCGCCCCCGGCAGCGACCACCAGCTGGCCTGGGCCCGCTTCCTGGCCCAGACGGCCAACGGCTCCGAGCACCTGGGCCTGGTCCGCGGCCTGCTGGCGGGCACCGCCCGGATCGACGGCCTGGACGTCGACCAGGAGCTGCGCTGGGCACTCTGGCTGGCGCTGGCCGCGGCCGGCCAGGCCTCGGACGAGGAGCTCGCCGAGGAGCTGACGGCCGACAACACCGCCAGCGGCAAGCGCCAGTACACCCAGTGCCTGGCCGCCCGGCCGACCCCGGAGGCGAAGGCCGCCGCCTGGTCCGCCGTGATCGACTCGGACGAGCTGCCCAACGCGCTGGTCGAGGCGAACATCGCCGGCTTCGCGCTGCCCGGGCACCGCGACCTGACCGCGCTGTACGCGGCGCCGTACTTCAAGCTGCTGGAGCGGGTCTGGTCGGAGCGGACCATCGAGATCGCGATGCGGATCGTCGGCGGGTTCTTCCCGCACGCCCAGATCAGCGAGGAGACGCTGGCCGAGGCGGACGCCTGGCTGACCGGGCACCCGGACGCGGCGCCGGCGCTGCGCCGGCTGGTGCTGGAGCGCCGGGACGACCTGGCCCGGGCCCTGCGGGCGCGGGCCTGCGACGGCGCCTGACACCTCGGCCGGTACCGCCCGTCGGTACCGGCACGGCACGGGGAGGGGCCCGCCGC
>NZ_JBHYYB010000035.1:48004-89600 GCF_042752535.1 Kitasatospora sp. NPDC059327
GCCGCTCCCGCGCACGCCCCCCCCCCCGGCCCGGGGACGGGCCCCCCGCGATCGCTCGCGGCGGGCCCGTCCCCGTGTGGTGCGGCGTCCGGCGGTGTGGCGCGGGGCCGACCGGGTCGTACGGGGGCCGGCGGTGGCCGCCGGGCCCGGTCCGGCCGGGGTCAGTTGCCCCGCAGCCCGCGGTCCAGGGCGGCGATCCCGCTGCCCCGGGCGTCGTCGCCGTCCAGCGACCAGACCATCACGCCGCCCAGGTCATTCCAACGGGCGTAGCGGGCCTTGGCGGTGAGCACCTCGGCGCTGTCGTAGCTGTAGAAGGTGGTGCCGTCGTACTTCCAGGACGCGCCGTGCTCACGGTCCACGGAGAGCTTGCCGGGCAGCGCGTTGATCTCCTGGTAGGTGAGGTCGCCCGCGGCCGCGGTGGCCGACTGGTACAGGCCGTTGCGGCTGCCCGCCGGGACACCGGTCCAGCCGTGGCCGTAGAACGGCGCGCCGAGCACGGTCTGGCGGGACGGCAGGCCGCGCGCGGCGTAGTGGTCGACGGCCTTGTCCGCGCTGCGCTGACGCGGCTCGGGGTCGGTCGGGTCGGAGTAGAGGTTGGCCTGGTGGTTGGTCGGGCCCTTGCCCTCCCACGGACCGTGCAGGTCGTACGTCATCAGGTTGAGCCAGTCGACGGACTTGGCGACCTCCGGCAGCTCCAGCCGGTCCGCGACGGTCTCGTTGGCCGCCACGGCGGCGGTCAGCAGGTAGTGCTTGCCCTTCTTGCCGCTGAGCGCGTCCAGCTGCTTGCGGAACTCCCGCATCAGCAGCGTGAAGTTGCGGCCGTCCTCGGGCCGGACGACGTTGCCGGCGTCACCGCCGCCGCCCGGGTACTCCCAGTCGACGTCGATGCCGTCGAAGACGCCCGCGGCCGCCCCGGTGCCGCCCTCGGGGGAGCCGGCCAACCGGGGCAGGTTGCCCTTGATGTAGAGGTCGAGGCAGGAGGAGACGAACTTCTTGCGGGCCTCGTCGGTGGCGGCCGCGTCCGAGAAGTACTTGGACCAGCTCCAACCGCCCAGCGAGATGACGGTGCGCAGCTGCGGGTTCTCGGCCTTCAGCTTGCGCAGCTGGTTGAAGTGGCCCTTCAGCCGCTGGCCCGGCGCGTCGGCCCGGCCGTCCACCGAGTCGGCGGCGGAGAACGGGCGCTGGTAGTCGTTCAGGGCGTCGCCCTGGCCGGCCTCGTTGGACTCGAAGCAGGTGCCGTCGGCGGAGACGTTGCCGAAGGCGTAGTTGATGACGGTGAGCTTGCCGGCCTGGCCGGACTCCTGCACCCGCTTGGCGGAGCTGTTGGCCCCCCACTGGGTGAAGTAGCCGACCCGCTCCCCCTTCAGCCGCGGGCCGCGGTCGTGGGCCGAGGCGGCGGGGGCGGCGACAGCGGAGGCCACCGTGACGGCGGCGAGGAAGGCAGCGGTACGACTGAGCATGCGCATACGAGAAGACCTGCGGCTTTCTCTGAATCAGCATCAAGTGGTCTGGACCAAGCTGAAACAGAGGTTTAGTCCATTCGACCCGGACATACAAGAGGCCGGACCGCGTTGACGCGATCCGGCCTCTTGACTGTCTCTTTACCGTCGGGGCCTCAGCCCCGGGGTGCGCGCGGTGGTCAGCCGATCAGGCTGCGCAGCACGTACTGCAGGATGCCGCCGTTGCGGTAGTAGTCCGCCTCGCCGGGGGTGTCGATGCGCACGACCGCGTCGAACTCGACGCTGGCCCCGTCCGCGCCGACGGCCTTGACCTTGACCGTCGCCGGGGTGCGGCCGTCGTTGAGCTCGGTCACGCCGGTGAAGGAGAAGGTCTCCTCGCCGGTCAGGCCGAGGGACTCGGCGTTCTGGCCCTCCGGGAACTGCAGCGGCAGGACGCCCATGCCGATCAGGTTCGAGCGGTGGATGCGCTCGTAGGACTCGGCGATGACGGCCTTCACGCCCAGCAGCGCGGTGCCCTTGGCGGCCCAGTCGCGGGACGAGCCCGAGCCGTACTCCTTGCCGGCCAGGACGACCAGCGGGATGCCGGCGGCCTGGTAGTTCTGCGAGGCGTCGTAGATGAACGACACCGGCGCGTCGGCCTGGGTGAAGTCGCGGGTGTAGCCGCCCTCGGTGCCCGGCGCGATCTGGTTGCGCAGGCGGATGTTGGCGAAGGTGCCGCGGATCATCACCTCGTGGTTGCCGCGGCGCGAGCCGTACGAGTTGAAGTCGCGCTTCTCCACACCGTTGGCGGTCAGGTACTGCGCCGCCGGGGTGCCGGGCTTGATGTTGCCGGCCGGGGAGATGTGGTCGGTGGTGACCGAGTCGCCCAGCTTGGCCAGGACGCGGGCACCGGCGATGTCGGTCACCGGGCTCGGGGTCTTGGCCATGCCCTCGAAGTACGGGGGCTTGCGGACGTAGGTGGACTCGGCGTCCCACTCGAAGGTGTCGCCGGTCGGGACGGGGAGCGACTGCCAGCGGTGGTCACCGGCGAAGACGTCCTGGTAGCCCTTGTCGAACATGGCCTCGTCGATGGAGCCGGCGACGGTGTCGGCGACCTCCTGCTCGGAGGGCCAGATGTCGGCGAGGAAGACGTCGTTGCCGTCGGCGTCCTGGCCCAGCGCGTCGCGGGTGATGTCGATGTTCATGTTGCCCGCGAGGGCGTAGGCGACCACCAGCGGCGGGGAGGCCAGGTAGTTCATCTTGACGTCGGGGTTGATCCGGCCCTCGAAGTTGCGGTTGCCGGAGAGCACCGAGACGACCGCCAGGTCGGACTCGTTGACGGCGGCCGAGACCTCCTCGGGCAGCGGGCCCGAGTTGCCGATGCAGGTGACGCAGCCGTAGCCGACCAGGTTGAAGCCCAGCTTCTCCATGTACGGGAGCAGGCCGGCCTTCTCGTAGTAGTCCATGACGACCTTGGACCCGGGGGCCAGGGTGGTCTTGACCCAGGGCTTGACGGTCAGGCCCTTCTCCACGGCCTTCTTCGCCAGCAGGGCGGCACCCAGCATGACGGAGGGGTTGGAGGTGTTGGTGCAGGAGGTGATCGAGGCGATCACGACCGCGCCGTTGTCGATCTCGTAGGTCGAACCGTCGGGGGCGGTCACCGCGGTCGGCTTCGAGGCCTCGGCCGAGTAGGTCGGCAGCGCCTCGGCGAACCTGGTGGCGGCCTCGGCCAGGATCACGCGGTCCTGCGGGCGCTTCGGGCCGGAGATCGACGGGACGACGGTGGAGACGTCCAGCTCCAGGTACTCGGAGTAGACCGGCTCGACCGACGGGTCGTGCCAGAGGCCCTGCTCCTTGGCGTACGCCTCGACCAGGGCGAGCTGCTGCTCGCTGCGGCCGGTGAGCTTCAGGTAGTTGATGGTCTCGGCGTCGATCGGGAAGATCGCACAGGTCGAGCCGAACTCCGGCGACATGTTGCCGATGGTGGCGCGGTTGGCCAGCGGGATCGCGGTGACGCCCTCGCCGTAGAACTCGACGAACTTGCCGACCACACCGTGCTTGCGCAGCATCTCGGTGATGGTGAGCACCAGGTCGGTGGCGGTGGTGCCGGCCGGCAGCTGGCCGTTGAGCTTGAAGCCGACCACGCGCGGGATCAGCATGGAGACCGGCTGGCCGAGCATCGCGGCCTCGGCCTCGATGCCACCGACGCCCCAGCCCAGCACGCCCAGGCCGTTGACCATGGTGGTGTGCGAGTCGGTGCCGACGCAGGTGTCGGGGTAGGCCTGGCCGCCCCGGACCATGATCGTGCGGGCCAGGTGCTCGATGTTCACCTGGTGGACGATGCCGGTGCCCGGCGGGACGACCTTGAACTCGTCGAACGCGGTCTGGCCCCAGCGCAGGAACTGGTAGCGCTCCTTGTTGCGGCCGTACTCGATCTCGACGTTCTGGACGAAGGCGTCCGGGGTGCCGAACTTGTCGGCGATGACGGAGTGGTCGATGACCAGCTCGGCCGGGGCCAGCGGGTTGATCTTGGCCGGGTCGCCGCCCAGCTCCTTGACGGCCTCACGCATGGTGGCGAGGTCGACCACGCACGGCACACCGGTGAAGTCCTGCATGATCACACGGGCCGGAGTGAACTGGATCTCCTGGCTCGGCTGGGCGTCGGCGTCCCAGTTGCCGAGCGCGCGGATGTGGTCGGCGGTGATGTTCGCGCCGTCCTCCGTGCGGAGCAGGTTCTCCAGCAGCACCTTGAGGCTGTAGGGCAGCCGCTTGGAACCCTCGACGGCGGAGAGCTTGAAGATCTCGTACGACTCGTCGCCCACCTGCAGCGAGCTGCGGGCGTCGAAGCTGTTCGCGGACACGACTGACTCCTTCTAGGTGCTTCGTGCGGTATCCGGCCGCCACGGTGGTAAGGTCACCCTTACTTAGGTTGACCTCGCGCGCACCGCCGGTGAGCGCCTCTCGGCAAGTATCTTGATGTCGAGATATATAGTAATGGGCAGTTATCTCGATGTCGAGATAAACCATAGTGCATGGCGGCGCGTCCGCCACGTCGGCACCACCTCCACGCTGCCCCCGCCCGGCGCATCCCGCCCGAACCCCTCGTGACCGGGCCCCCAAGACCGGGCGTCCAGCGGTCGGCGGCGGGGTCGGGGCCCGTGGGGGCGGCGGGTCGGGGCCCGTGGGCGGCAGGCGGCGGGGGTGGCGGGACCGGCCGCCGAGAGCTGGCCCGGCAGGGGCGGCGGGGGCGGCGGGACCGGCCGCCGAGAGCGGGCCCGGCAGGGGCGGCGGGCGACCGGTAGCGTGACCGACGACGTGACAGGACGGACGAGAACGGGCCGGGGGCGACTGATGATCGTGGTGGACGCGTCCGCACTGGTACTGGCGCTCGCCGACGAGGGCGAGCGCGGGACGGCGGCCCGCGCCGAACTCGCGGCCGACGGCGAGTGGGTGGCCCCCGAGCACATCGTCATCGAGGTCATGCAGTCGTTGCGCGGCCTCTACCTGGCCAAGGAGCTCACCGCCGAGCGGGTCGGCGAGATCGCCGCCCGACTGCCCGAGCTGGCGATCCGCAAGGTCGGGATCACCCCGCTGCTCGGCCGGATCTGGGAGCTGAAGGACAACCTCACGCCGGACGACGCCGCGTACGTCGCGGTCGCCGAACAGTACGGGGCCCCGCTGGTCACGGCGGACCTGCGGCTGATGCGGGCCAGCGGGCCGCGCTGCGAGATCCGCGGGATCTGCGGCGCGGCCGGGTAGGGCGGCCGGGACTCCGGGGAGGCCGGGACCGCCCAGGGGGTGTCCGTTCGGCACGGGTCGCCGTTGAGCAGGGCGTCCGCCGTACCGCTCCCCACCCCGGAAGGCCCGCCGATGCCCGGTCCGATCGCCGCCGCCCTGCTCCCGCTCGCCCTGCTGGCGCCCACCGCAGCCGCGGCGGCCACCCCTCCCGCGCAGGCCGCCCACACCGCGCCGGCGTCGCCGGCCGTCGTGCGCCCGGCCACCGACGATGCCGACGATGCCGCCGGGGGCTCCGGGGGCCCTGCCGGCTCCGGGGGTTCCGGGGGTCGGACGGTCTCGGTGGTCGAGGCCGCCTTCGACCCGGCGTCCGCCTTCGTCCCGCCGACCGCGATCAGCCACGCCACCGACCTGGTGCCGTACGGCTCGCACGTCCGCGTGGTGATCGACCGCTCGCTGCCCGGGCGGACGCTGCTGACCCTGACGGTGACCGGACTCGCCCCGGACCACGAGTTCCCGGCCCACCTGCACACCGGCTCCTGCGGGGCCGACACGGCCGCCTCCGGCCCGCACTACCAGCACATCCCCGACCCGGTGCAGCCCTCCACCGACCCCGCCTACGCCAACGACCGCAACGAGCTGCGACTGACGCTGCGCACCGACGCCCGGGGCGCCGGCTCGACCTCCACCTCGGTGGCCTGGCAACCCCGGCCGGGCGAGGCCCGCTCGGTGGTCCTGCACGCGGGCACCCCGGCCGGCCCGCACGCCGCGGGCGACCGGGCCGCCTGCGTGAAGCTGAAGCCGTGACCCACCGGCCGGACGCCCCTGGGGCCCTGGGGTCCGGATCCGGACCCCAGGGCCTCAGGACGCCAGGGTGGCGACCAGCACGGCCTTGATGGTGTGCAGGCGGTTCTCCGCCTGGTCGAAGACGATGGAGTGGTCCGACTCGAACAGCTCGTCGGTGCACTCCAGCTCGGCCATCCCGGTCGTCTCGTGCAGCTGCCGGCCGACCACCGTGCCCAGGTCGTGGAAGGCCGGCAGGCAGTGCAGGAACTTCACGGCCGGGTTGCCGGTGGCCCGGACGGTCTCCATCGACACCTGGTACGGCTTGAGCAGCTCGATCCGCTCGACCCACACCTCCTTGGGCTCGCCCATCGAGACCCAGACGTCGGTGTAGAGGAAGTCGGCACCGGCCACGCCCGCGTCGACGTCCTCGGTGAGGGTGATCCGGGCGCCGGTCGACCCGGCGAGCACCTCGGCGGCCTTCCGGACGTCCTCGGCGGGCCAGAGCGCCCGGGGCGCGACGATCCGGACGTCCATACCGAGCAGGGCGCCGGTGACCAGCAGCGAGTTGCCCATGTTGGAGCGGGCGTCGCCGAGGTAGGCGAGGGCCACCTCGGTCAGTGGCTTGGCGGTGTGTTCCTGGATGGTCAGGACGTCGGCGAGCAGCTGGGTGGGGTGCCACTCGTCGGTCAGGCCGTTCCAGACCGGGACCCCGGCGTGGGCGGCCAGCTCCTCGACGACCGCCTGGCCGTGCCCCCGGTACTCGATGCCGTCGAACATCCGGCCCAGCACCCGCGCGGTGTCCTTGATCGACTCCTTGTGGCCGATCTGCGAGCCGGACGGGTCCAGGTAGGTGGTGGTGGCGCCCTGGTCGTGGGCGGCGACCTCGAAGGCGCAGCGCGTCCGGGTGGAGGTCTTCTCGAAGATCAGCGCGATGTTCTTGCCACGCAGCCGGGGCTGTTCGGTGCCCGCGTACTTCGCCGCCTTGAGCTGGGCGGCGAGGTCCACCAGGAAACGGAACTCCTGGGGAGTGAAGTCGAGCTCCTTGAGGAAATGCCTGTTCCGGAGGTTGAAGGCCATGCCGGGCTCCTGGGGTGACGTGGACGAACAGCGAAGCGGCAATTATATACGATGCTCGGAATTTCTATGCAAAGACTTCGCGATACTTCGCCCTGCGCCGGCCGAGGCGCGGTGGCCGGGCCCGCGGCCCGGGCGGGTCCCGCAGGACGACCTGCGGGACCCGCCCGGTCCGCGGCGGTGCGACTCCCCGGCGGGAGCGCCCCGGAACGGACCCTAGAGCCGCGGGTCGACCGGCTCGGACTCCAGCGCGAGGACGGCGAAGACCGGCTCGTGCACCCGCCAGAGCGGCTCACCCGCCGCCAGCCGGTCCAGCGCCTCCAGGCCGAGCGCGTACTCGCGCAGCGCCAACGAGCGCTTGTGCCCCAGGAAGCGCTGCCGCAGCTGGTCCAGGTACTCGGTGTAGTCCGGCCCGTAGATGATCCGCAGGTACTCGCGGCCGCGAACCTTGACCCCGGGCTGGATCAGCCCGCCCGGGCGGCCCTCCCCCGCCTTGCCCCGGGCCGGCGAGGCCAGGGGCTTGACCACCATGCCCTCGCCGCCCGCCCCGGTGAGCTCCTCCCACCAGGTGACCGCCGCCGCGACGGACGCCTCGTCACCGGTGTCCACCAGCAGCCGGGCGGTCCGGTGCAGGACCGGGGCCTGCGGCTCGGCCGCGTGGTCCGCGTCGACCAGGCCGTCGATCCAGGCGAGGTGCTCGTCGTGCGGACGCACCGCGAGGTTCGCCCCCTCGGCCGCCAGCACCTGGAACGGTGCCAGCCGGATGCCCGCCAGGCCCTCGGTCGGCCAGCAGTACCGCCGGTACGCCTCGGTGAACGCCTGGGCGTCGGCGGCCCGCTGCCGCTGCCGGGACGTCAGCGCGGAGAGGTCCAGCCCGCGGTCGGCCGCCCGCTCCAGCGCGGTGAGCACCTGCGGCAGCGCCGCGCGCGCCGCCGCGCCGACCGCCGCGTACTGGCGGCGCAGCAGTTCGGTGGCCTTGAGGGACCACGGCATCAGCTCGGCGTCCAGCAGCAGCCAGTCGGTCCGCAGCTCGTCGAAGAGCCCGGAGCGCTCCGCCGCGGCCCGCAGCCGGCCCAGGACGGCGGCGGTCAGGCCGTCGTCGCCGAGGAAGGCCCGACCGGTACGGGTCCAGATCGCCCCCGGTCCGGCCGTCCCGAACCGCTTCTCCAACGCGGTGTCGTCCCGGGCCACCAGCACCACCGCGCGGGAGCCCATGTGCTTCTCCTCGCAGATCACCTGCCGGACGCCGTCCTCGCGGTAGGCGAGGAAGGCCTCCTCCGGGTGCTCCAGGTAACCGGGGCGGCGCGAGGTCGCGCTCGGCGCCATGGTCGGCGGCAGATAGGCGAGAAGCCGGGGGTCGATCGCGAACCGGCTCATCACCTCCAGCGCGGCCGCCGCGTTCTCCTCCCGGACGGCGATCCGGCCGTGCAGGGCGGTCTCGACCACCCGGCGGCCAGCCACGTCCGCGAGATCCAGGGGACGGCCCTCGCGGGAGCCCGGCGCGTCCGTGATCATCGGCCGGACCGGCGCGTACCACTCCCGCTCCGCCTCGACGCCCACCAGCTCGCGCTCCGGGTAGCGCAGCGCGGTCAGACTGCCGCCGAAGACGCAGCCGGTGTCCAGGCAGATGGTGTTGTTGAGGAAGCTCGCCACCGGCACCGGTGTGTGGCCGTAGACCACCAGGGCCTTGCCCCGGTACTCCTCCGCCCACGGGTAGCGCACCGGCAGACCGTACTCGTCGGTCTCCCCGGTGGTGTCCCCGTACAGCGCGTGCGAGCGCACCCGGCCGGAGGCCCGGCCGTGGTACTTCTCCGGCAGACCGGCGTGGCAGACCACCAGAGCCCCGCCGTCCAGCAGGTAGTGGCTGACCAGGCCGCGCATGAACGCCCGGACCTCGGCGCGGAACTCCTCCGACTCCCCCGCCAGCTGGTCCAGCGACTCCTGGAGACCGTGCGAGACGGTGACCTTCTTGCCGTCCATCGCGCGGCCGAGCTTGTTCTCGTGGTTGCCCGGCACGCAGATCGCGTGCCCGGCCGCCACCATGCCCATCACCAGGCGCAGCACACCCGGCGTGTCCGGGCCGCGGTCGACCAGGTCACCGACGAAGACGGCGGTACGGCCCCCGGGGTGCACCGCGTCCACCGGGCGGCCGGCGTCGTCCCGCGCGAGGGCGTAGCCGAGGCGGGTGAGCAGGGTCTCCAGTTCGGAGCGGCAGCCGTGGATGTCCCCGACGATGTCGAACGGGCCGGTGAGGTGACGCAGGTCGTTGAAGCGCTTCTCCGGCACGATCTCGGCGGCCTCGACCTCGGCCTCGCCGCGCAGGATGTGCACCTTGCGGAAGCCCTCGCGCTCCAGACCCCGCAGCGAACGGCGCAGCTCGCGGTGCTGGCGCGGCACCACGTGCGCGGGCAACTGGCGGTCGGGGCGGGAGCGGTTGCGCTCGGCGCAGACGCCCGGCGGGACGTCCAGCACGATCGCGATCGGCAGCACGTCGTGGTCACGGGCGATCCGGATCAGCTGCTTGCGGGCCTCCGGCTGAACGTTGGTCGCGTCCACGACCGTCAGCCGGCCGGCGGCGAGGCGCTTGCCGACGATGTAGTGCAGCACGTCGAAGGCCTCGGCGGAGGCGGACTGGTCGTTCTCGTCGTCGGACACCAGGCCACGGCAGAAGTCCGAGGAGATCACCTGGGTGGGCAGGAAGTGCTTGCGGGCGAAGCTGGACTTGCCCGCGCCACTGGTGCCGACCAGGACCACGAGGGAGACGTCGGTCACCGGGAGGCGGCGCGCCTTCGCGGGGTCGGCGACCTGGGGGGTGCCGGCCTGTCCGGTGCTGCCGGGATCGGTGGCGCCCTGTTCGACGGGCGTCCCCTCGGTGGGGCTCGGGAACTGCGCGTTGTCGTCGTTCGTCATCGGGGCTCGCCCCCTTCGGGCGTCGTACGGTCGGATGCGGTGGTGTCGGCGGCTTCGATGGACTCGTGCTCGGTGGACTCGTGCTCGGTGGACTCGTGCTCGGACTCGTGCTCGGACTCGGCCGTGGTGCCGAGGCGGAACAGCGCCAGCTGGGTCGGCGGCCCCACCTCCGGGTCCTCCGGCCCGACCGGGCGGATCACCACGGTGTAGCCGTAGGACCGCGCCACCCGCTCGGCCCAGGCGCGGAACTGCGCGCGGTCCCACTCGAAACGGTGGTCGGCATGCCGGACGTGCCCGGCCGGCAGACTCTCCCAACGGACGTTGTACTCGGCGTTCGGCGTGGTGACCACGGCCGCCGACGGACGGGCCGCCCCGAACACCGCGTACTCCAGGGCCGGCAACCGGGGCAGGTCCAGGTGCTCGATCACCTCGCAGAGCACCGCCGCGTCGTAGCCCTTCAGCCGCGAATCCGTGTACGTCAGCGCGCCCTGGACCAGCTTGACCCGGGCCGCCTGACGCTCCGGCATCCGCTCCAACCGCAGCTTGCGGGCGGCCGCGATCAGCGCCCGCGCGGACACGTCCACACCGAGCACCTCGGTGATCCGCGCGTCCTTGAGGAGCGCGCCGATCAGCTCGCCCTGCCCGCAGCCGAGATCGGCCACCCGGGCCGCCCCGACCTCACGCAGGGCGGCCAGGATCGCCGCCCGGCGCTGCTCCGCGAGCGAGGGCCGCTTCGACGGCGCGCCGTCCTCGACCGGTTCCGCCTCGGCCTCACCAGCGCCGGCCGGTCCCGCCCCGGCCCGCTCGGTGACGGACGGGTGCGCCGCCCCCGGCTCGGGGCCGTCGGTGTCGTCGACCGCGTTGTCGATCTCCTCGACCTCGCGGTCGTCGGCCTCGGCGAGCCGTGCCAGCTCCAGGCGCGCCATCGCCGTCCGGGTGAGCGACCAGCGCCGCGCGAGGTACCGACGGGCGATCAGGGCCTGCTCCGGGTGGTCGGCCAGCCAGCCCTCGCCGGCGGCGAGCAACTTGTCGACCTCGTCCGGGGCGACCCAGTAGTGCTTGGCACCGTCGAGCACCGGCAACAGCACGTAGAGCTGCTGGAGCGCGTCCGCGAGCCGGACGGTGGACGAGGCCAGCTCGACCCGCACATAGCGCGACTCGCCCCACTCGGGGAACGACTCGTCCAACGGGATCGCCACCGCCTCGACCCGCCAGCCCAGCGGCTCGAAGAGCCGGGCCACCATGGCGGGCCCGCCACCCTCGCCCGAGCCGTTGGCGGGCACGGCGGGAAGCGCGATCCGTAGCGGCCGGGGACGGTCCGCCAGCCCGGGGCGGGCCTCGCAGACACCCTTCATCGCCGTCCGGAAGACCGTCCGCAGAGCGACCGCGAGCAGCGAGGAGGCGGCGTAGGGGCGGTCGTTGACGTACTGCGCGAGCGCGAAGTCCGGCGAGCCGCCCCGGCCCTTGCCCCGGCCCCTGCGGACCAGCGCGATCGGGTCGATGTCGAGCAGCAGCGCGGCCGTGCAGAGCTCGTCGCCCGCCGCCGGATAGAAGACGTGGGCCTCCCCGTGCGACGTCCCGAACCGCTGGACCTTGCCGGGGTGTTTGTGCAGCAGGAAGCCGAGGTCGGTGGCCGGGCTCTCGGCAGTACCGGTGGTGGAGATCGACATGAACACCAGCCCGAGTATTGCCCAGTACCCGCCCGCCGAGCACCGGGTTTTGCGCGGCGGGGGGCGGCGCGGCCCCCCGCCGGCCCCCCGCGATGACCTGCCGCGCCCCCGGTCTCCACCGGCTCCGGCCCCGGCCCCGGCGCGGCGCGGGACGGCCCGCCGCGCTGTCCGCACGGTGAGCGTGTTCGGCACCGGAGCCCCGCATTCGTTAACGTGCACGATGTGACTGCAGAATCCACCTCCCTCGCAAGCGGCGCCGTTGCCGTCGGTCTGGCCACCATCGCCGCCGACGGCACCGTCCTCGACACCTGGTACCCCGCCCCCGCGCTGGCCGCCGAGCCCGGCCCGGCCGGCACCGTCCGCCTGACCGCCGAGCAGGCCGAGACCGAGCTGGGCGCCGGCACCGCCGAGGCGCTGCGCGCCGACGCGCGCCGCGGCGTGGAGGTGGTCGCCGTGCGCACCACGATCGCCTCGCTCGACGAGAAGCCGATCGACGCGCACGACGCCTACCTGCGCCTGCACCTGCTGAGCCACCGTCTGGTGAAGCCGCACGGGCAGAACCTGGACGGCCTGTTCGGCCTGCTGGCCAACGTGGCGTGGACCAGCATCGGCCCGGTGCAGGTGGACAAGGTCGAGCAGGCCCGCCTGGCCGTCCGCGCCCAGGGCGGCCAGCTCGCCGTGTACGGGATCGACAAGTTCCCGCGGATGACCGACTACGTGGCCCCCTCCGGTGTGCGCATCGCGCACGCGGACCGCGTCCGGCTCGGCGCGCACCTGGCCGTCGGCACCACCGTGATGCACGAGGGCTTCGTCAACTTCAACGCCGGCACCCTGGGCACCTCCATGGTCGAGGGCCGGATCAGCGCGGGTGTCGTGGTCGGTGACCACAGCGACATCGGCGGCGGCTCCTCGATCATGGGCACGCTGTCGGGCGGTGGCAAGCAGGTCGTCTCGGTCGGCGAGCGCTGCCTGCTCGGCGCCAACGCCGGCATCGGCATCTCGCTGGGCAACGACTGCGTGGTCGAGGCCGGCCTCTACGTCACCGCCGGTACCCGGGTGACCACCCCGGACGGCAAGGTGGCGAAGGCGGTGGAGCTGTCCGGCCAGGACAACCTCCTCTTCCGCCGCAACTCGCAGACCGGCGCGGTCGAGGTCATCGCCCGGGCCGGCTCCTGGGGCGGTCTGAACGCCGAGCTGCACGCGCACAACTGATCGCCTCCTTCGAGGTCTCGGGCCCCGGCGCCGCTTCGGCGGCGCCGGGGCTCTCGGCTGTTCCGGGGCTCTCCGCTGTTCCGGGTGGCCTTCCGGCTACGTCGGGTGGGTTCCGGCTGTCCGGGGCTTCCGGCTGTCAGGCTCTCCCTCGGGCGGTTGCCCCGGTTCTCCTTGCCCGGTTCCTGGGGCCCACCCCCACCCCTCCCACCTCCACCCCTCCCGAGGCTCGCTCGCCGCGGGCCGCCCCCCGCCGGCGCACCGCATGAGCGGCACCCGGCCGAGGCACCAAGCGGACGCACCCAGCGGATGTGCCCAACCCAGGCACCCGGCCCAGGCATCTAGCCGAGGCGCCTCGCCCGCGGCAACCCCGGCTCACCCGGGAGGCTGACCGCCGACGGGAGTTGGACCGCATCGAGTGGTGCCCGGTGACCCGTCCACCGCGGGTTCGTTGGTCGCTGCGGCAGGCGTCGGGCCCGCCGGCGAGGCACCGGGAAACCCCGCTCCGCCGGGCGGCCCGCCGCCGACCGTCTGATGCCGCACCACCGATCCGAAGAGGTCCCCTCATGTCCGAACCCTGGTCCGAGGCACCTGCCACGCCGCAGTCCCCGAGCTACCCGGCCGTGTCGGCCGCCGAACCACCGCTCGGCGCCGCCACCCCGAAGAGCCTGCTGGAGCAGATGCAGGAACTGCTCGCCTCGGTGACCGCGGACCTCGCCGACCTGCAGGCCTCAGGTCGGCGAAGCCCCGCCCCGGCCTCCTACCCGATCGGCACGGACACCTCCGGCGCACCGGCCGGGCCCGGCGTCCGGTAGCCCGGTCGCGGGGTCTTGTGTCCCGGCCCGCCGTCACCCGGCGGGCCGAGCCTGAGCACCAGTAACGGCGCCCCCGGTTCGGCCGCCGGTGCCGGGAGCCTCGGTGGGCCGACCGCGCCGCCCACCGCCGCCTCACCACCCTCGGCCCGTCGGACGGACTCCCGCAGCCGGGCCACCACGTCCCTGCAGTCGGCGCCGGCGTCGACCCCGTCGACGCACGTCCAGTAGAGGCTCTCGGTGTCTGCCCCGCAGGCCAGCACCACCAGCGTCTCGCCGACCTCCTGGAGCAGCCCGAGGAGCTCCTCCAGCACCGGGCCGAGGGCACCGAGCTCGGTCAGCCGCCCGGCGCGTCCACCGATGCCCAGCCCCAGCAGGGCGGAGGAATCGCCCGCGGACTGGTCGAGGCAACCCGCGGCATGGGCACCGGCCTCGGCCAGCTGCTGGCCCAGGCCGGCCAGCTCGGCACCGTCCAGCCCGGCACCGTCCGGCCCGGCACCGTCCGGCCCGGTGCCATCCAGCCCGGTGTCGTCCAGCTCGGTGTCGTCCAGCTCGGCCAGCCGGGCACCCACCGCCTCGGTGAGCAGCGCGGCCTGCCGCGCCTCCAGCAGCACGTCGGACACGTTCCTGGCCTCGGCCAGGGCGTGCCGGGCCGTCTTGATCAGTCGCAGCGCCTCCATCGGCGGCCACCCCTTCCACGCGTTCGCACTGTGCCCGCCCCGTCCTGCGACGGGTGGACACCTGGTCACGGCGAAAGCGTGCGCCGACGAAGGGATCGGCGCAGCCACCTCTTCGGAGCCTGTGGACATCCCCGGGGGTGTGGACAACTCTTGTCCCTCGCAGGGGTGATTCACCGACTCCTCGGTTGACCCCCGGCGTCCCCATGGGCCCCCACCGGGCTCCGGCTCAGCCGCCGGACCCCGGCCCCGGCCCGGACCCGCCCCCGGACGCCGGGAACCGCAGCTCATTGCGCTCGATCTTGGCGGCCAGGGCGGTCAGCGGGTCCACTCCCACCGCCGTGCAGAACTGCAGCAGGTACGCGAGGACGTCGGCGACCTCGTCCCGCACCCGGTGCGCGCTGTCCGGCTCGGACATCACCGAGCCGGCCTGCTCGGGGGTGAGCCACTGGAAGACCTCCAGCAGCTCCCCGGCCTCCACGGTCAGCGCCGCGGCCAGGTTCTTCGGCGTGTGGAAGGGCTCCCAGCCGCGTGCCGCCGCGAACTCCGTCAGCCGCTGCCGCAGGCTCTCCAGGGTCGGGTCGGCCGGTTCCGTCTCTCGTTCGCTCACCCGTCCAGGTCTACCGCATCCAGGGCCACGCCCGCCCGGCGCGGTCCGCCGCCGGCTCCCGGGGCACTCGCCCGCGGACCCGGCAGCGGCCCCGCGCCCGGCCCCGAACCGGTCGGCGCGCCCGGACCCGCCCCTGCCACCGTTCCCTCCCCGCGCGCCGCCTGGGCCGGCACCCGCGCGCTCTCCGCGCGCAACGCGCTGTGTCCGGAGCCGGGATCGCGCCGACACTCGACCAGGGCGACCCCCGGCGGCAGCTCACCGGGCCCGCCGAACGCCTCCCGCGCCGCGGCCGGCTCCTGGAGGGCGGCCAGTACCCGCAGCTGGTTGCGGCCGGCCATCTCCCCGGCGAGCCGCAGCAGCGAGGCCGCCTGCTCGGTGCCGAGTCCGGCGCCGAGGTCCTCGGCGAGCACGGTGAGCTGCCGCTGCGCCCAGGGCACCTCGGCCGCGTCGAGGTCGAGCACGCCGGCGCCGGTGAGCAGCACGGCGGCGAACGCGAGGTGGCGCAGCATGCCGTCGGAGGCCTGGTCCGCGCCGGTGCGGCCGAGGACGCCTTCGTCGAAGACGGCGAGGACCCGCTCGTCGGCGCCGGTGCCGCGGCGGGCCAGGTCGAGTCCGAGCAGGGGGTGCGGAGCGGCGGACTGGACGACGCGCAGCAGCCGGCCGTAGCGGCGGCCGCATTCGTTGCTGAGCCGGGCGATCACGGCGGAGATGTTGGCGGCGGTACTGAGCAGCCGGGCCTGCGGGTCGGGGCGGGCCCAGTCGCGCATCAGCCCGGGCACGGGGTGGACGGGGAAGACCTCGCGCAGGGCGGTGAGCACCTGTTCGGCGGCGGCCAGCACCGTGCGTTCGCCGGGTGAGGAGCCGGCGACGCGCAGGGGGATCTGGGCGGTGATCAGGGTGGTGTTCGGGAAGGGGGCGCGGATGTCGCCCTGCCGGGTGTCGTTGTGCCAACCGACGTTGACGCGCTGCCGGCGGAGGTCCTGTTCGCCGGTCTCGACGAGGATCCGGCCGTCGAGGGTGAGCTGTTCACGGGCGACCCGGACCGGTCCGTCGGTGCGGACGACCAGCTCCAGCCGGATCGGCCCCTGGTCGGAGCGGACGGTGCAGCCCAGGATGACGGCGTGGCGGCCGTGCGGAACGCAGCCGTCGAGGCCGCCGCGGACGGGTGTCGTGAGGGGGCCGCCGAGCCCGGGCTGACCGTTCAGGGAGTCGGTGATCTCCTCGCCGAGGGCGAGCCGGGAGAGGACCGCGAGGGCGTCGAGGGCGTTGGACTTGCCGACACCGGCGGGCCCGTACAACACGGTGAGGGGCGCGAGCGGCAGGACCGCGCGCCGATACGACTTGAACGAGGTGAGCCGGATCTCCTCGACGGTGGGGCGCGGTACGGACGGCGGACCTGGGTCCGGCGTCCGCTGATGGGGGTGGGCCGGCACGGCGGGCCGGGTGGCGTCGCGGTTCACCCGTCGGACGTTAGCCGCCGCTCGGGCGGCAGAAACGTGCCTGCCCGCCAGATTCATCCCAATGAGGCGCCACTGAGGCGCCTCCGGCGCGGCGGCACGACGGGCCGGCGTTCCCGGGGCCGGCCCTGCCGCTCCGCTCAAGGACCGGCCCGGGAGAGCGCGACCCCAGGACCGGTCCGGGACCGCCCCGGAGGACGTCCGCGGCCCGAGGCCGGCCGCCGGCTCAGCGCCGGTAGGCGGCGACCGTCACGGAGGCGGTGACCTCGACCGGGTCCGGCAGGGCGGCGAGCCGGGCGGCCAGCCGCTCCTGGTCGGTGTGCCAGGCGCTCGGGCCCATCCCGACGACCGTACGGACGTCGGCGCCGGACAGCCGCAGCCCGAACTCGACCTCCTGCCGCCCGACCGGGGTCAGATACGGGCCGAGCTTCTCGTCGATCCGGCGCTGCTTCTCCTCGTCGACCGAGAGCAGGCCGAGCGCGCCGACCAGTTCGCGCAGATGGCGCGGGGTCGGCGAGACGAGCAGCAGGGTGCCGCCGGGCCGCAGCACGCGGCGGATCTCGGGACCGTTGCGCGGCGCGAAGACGTTGAGGACGAGATCGGCGGTGCCGTCCAGCAGCGGCAGCGGACGCCAGGCGTCGCACACCACCGCGCCGATCCGGGGGTGGGCCCTGGCGGCGCGGCGCAGCGCGTACTTGGAGATGTCGAGGGCGGCGCCGGACCGGCCCGGCAGGGCGTCCAGGACGTGGGCGAGGTAGTGGCCGGTGCCGGCGCCGAGGTCGGCGACCAGGCCGGCCGGGCCGGTGTCCGATGCGGAGTCGGCGACGGCGGCGGCGGCGAGGGCCGCGGCGATCGGGCGGTAGTGGCCGGCGGCGAGGAAGTCGCTGCGGGCGGCGACCATCTCGGCGGTGTCACCGGTGCCGGTGTGCGCGTCGCCCGCGAGCAGGCTGACGTAGCCCTGCTTGGCGATGTCGAAGCTGTGCCCGGTGGGGCAGCGCAGGGCGCGCCCGTCGGGGGTGAGGCCCTGCGCGCAGTGCGGGCAGGCCAGGTGGGGCTGGATGTCCTGCAGCAACGTCCGTCTTCTCTCGCCGTCCGGTCGTGCGGTCCGGCCGGAAGGTCCCAGCCTAACGACCGGCGGTGTCCCGTCGCGCATCGCGCGGTGCCGGGAGGCGGAGACCGCCGGCCTGCCGGGCCTCGACGCCCTCGCGGGCCACCCGCAGGGCGAGCGCGGCGAGGGCCTCGGGGGCGCCGGCCTGGCCGCGGATGCCGGGGAAGGCGTTGATGTCGACGATGACCGGTTCGGCCGGCCCGTCGAGCAGGTCGACGCCGTAGACATCGAGGCCGAAGACCTCGCCGACCCGGCGGGCCAGCTCGGCACGGTCGGCGGGCAGCTCCCGGGGGCCGAACGTCCCGCCGTCGTCCGGTGCGCCGGCGGGTTCGGAGAGTTCGGAGCGTCGACGGGCGCAGAAGACCTGCCCGGCGACGACCCAGAGCTTCTGGTCCCAGCCGGTGCCGGCGAGGTAGGGCTGCGCCACCACGGGCTCGTCGGGCCACGCCTCGGCGAGGGCGCGCAGTCCGGCGGCGTCGTCGACACGGGTGACCAGGTCACCGCGGCGACTGTGCCGGCTCTTGATCACCGACGGGTGGTCGAGGGCGGGCAGTCCGGCGACGGTGGCGGCGGTGCGGGTGGCGGCGAACGGCAGGCCGGACCGGTGGGCGAGCTCGGCCATGTCCGTACGGTCCTGGCAGAACGCGGTCGCGGCGGCCGAGTTGACGACGGGGGCGCCGCGCTCCTCCAGGTGGCGGGCGAGCGCGAGGGCCCGCGGTGTGCGGGCCTTCAGCAGGTAGACGTCGGCGAGCGGGCCGGGGCCGAGGAGTTCGGCGGCCGGGACGTCGTCGCGGTGGGGGTCGAGGCTCTCGACCCGGTGACGGGGGGACAGCAGCGCGGCGGCGCCGGCGAGCAGCGGGTGGCCGGGGTCGGCGGTCAGCAGGCAGATCCTCATATCGCTCCGCCCACGCCCCCGTTGACGAGGTCGCCGCGGCCCAGGCCGTCGATCAGCCCCGCGCCGCCCACGCCCACGGCCGCGCCCTGCGCGGGCAGCCGTACCGGCTCCGCCACCGGGACGGCCGGCGCCTGGTCCAGCGCGGGCGCCGGAGCGGACACCGCCGTGCCGGTGCGGGCCAGCCGCAGCACGGCGCGGGAGACCCGCGCCACCGCGTCGGGCACCTGGCGGAAGCTGGGGAAGTCGTTGATGTCGACGACCACCGGACCGTCCGGGCCGAGCAGGACGTCGACGCCGTAGAGGTCGAGGCCGAAGACCTCGCCGACCTGCGCGGCGATCCGCGCGACGTCGCCGCCGAGCGGCACCTGCCGTTCGCGCACGGCCTGGCCGGGGTGGAGCGGGGAGCAGCGCTCGGTCGCGTAGAGCTCGCCGTCGACGCAGTACACCTTGAGGTCGGTGCCGGAGTTGGGCACGTAGGGCTGGGCGATCAGCAGGCCCTCGCCGGCCAGTTCGGGACCGAGTTCGACCAGGTGGTCGGGGGTGGGGACGAGCCGCACGGCCCGTCCGGAGCTGCCGTCGGCGGGCTTGACCACCAGGGGGTACTCGGAGGCCGGGATCTCGGCGAGCCACTCCCAGCGGGCGGCGGCGTAGGTCACCGGGACGGGCAGGCCGCGGGTCCGCGCGATCACGGCGGCCAGCGCCTTGTCCCGGACGCCGCGAATGGAGCGGACGTCGTTGACGGTGGTGAGGCCGACGGCGGCGGCGGCTTCCAGGAGGGTCAGGCCGGGGCCGCCGGAGACGGTCTTGAGCACCCAGGCGTCATGGCTGCCGGCCCGCACCGCCTCGGAGATCGCCATCAGCGAGTTCCCCGGGCGCAGCACGTCCACCCGGTGCCCCCACGCGGTGAGTTGGCGCACCACGTCGAGCGGCATGCCGTCGTGCCGGTAGTGCTCCTCGACCAGAAAGCAGAGCCTCATGAGCCTGTCATCCCCCTCGCCTCTCCCCGTACGAACGCCCGCCGATCCGTCCGGCGGAGCTGTAAAAGCCTCAGGATGCCACGGGGTCCGCACACAAGATCGCCCGGCCTGTAAGCATTCGGCAACAATCGGTCCGAAATGCCCGGGCTCCCGGTGCGCCGGACCAGCCGCACACCGGCCCTGCGGCCGCGACCCGCCGGCCGCACGGCGGCGACCCACCGGCCGCGCACCGACCCCGGGGGCGGTGGCAAAAGGCTGGCAGGAACGTGACCGGCCTGCTTGGATGCACCGCGTGACTTCTGTCGATCTTGATCCCGCCCACCGCCCCCTCCTCGACGAGATCGAGCGCTACTACGACGCGGTGCCGCGCGGCGCCGCCCGCGTCGAGGACTTCGGTCCGCTGAGCCTGTTCGTCCGCGAGGGCGAGGGCTGGCCGTACTACGCCCGCCCGGCGCTCGGCCACAGCGGTCCGGCGGTCACCGCCGAGGACGTCCGGCGGGTGCTGGCCCGCCAGCGCGAGCTGGGCGCGCCGCAGGCCTTCGAGTGGGTGGCCGAGCACGATCCGCTGCTGCGCGCGGCGGTGGAGGAGGCCGGGCTGGCGGTGCACGAGCACCCGCTGCTGGTGCTGGGCCCGGACGAGGAGCCCGCCCTGCCGACGCCGGGGCTGCCCGCGGGGGTGTCGGTGCGCGTCCTGTCGCCGGCGGACCCGGACCTGGCGAGCGCGACCGCCGTCCCGCACCTGGCGTTCGGTGAGCCCGGCACCGGCCTCGGCCTCGCCGGACCGGACGAACTGGCCGTGACCGCCGAACAGTTGGCCGCGGACGGCGCGGTCGCGCGGATCGCCGGGCGGATCGCCGCCGGGAGCACCGTGCTCGCCGCGGCCGTCCAGGACGGTACGGCGCTCTGCGCGGGCCAGCACAACCCGGTGGGCACGGTCACCGAGGTGGCCGGCGTCGGCACCCTGCCGGCGGCGCGCCGGCGCGGCCTCGGCCTGGCGGTGACGGCGGCGCTGGTCGCGCACGCGCGGGCGAACGGCGTACGGACGGTCTTCCTGTCCGCCGCCGACGAGGACGTCGCCCGGATCTACCGCCGGGCGGGCTTCCGCCCGTTCGCGACCGCCCTGATCGCCGAGCCGGCCGCGACCGAACCGGCCGGGGCCTGACCGGCCGCGGCCACCCGCCCCGGAACCCGGCCGCGCCCTGCCCGAGCCGAACCCCGTCCGAGCCGAACCCCGCCCGGCCCGAGCACCGGCCGCCGCACACCCCCGCCCTACTCCTCGTTGTCGTCCTCGCCGCTGACGTCCTCGCCCTCGGCCTCGTCCACCACCCACGCGGCCAGCCGCTCGGCGACGCCGGACACCCCGAGCCGCCCCTCGCGGATCGCCCGGGCGAGGCTGCGCACCTCGCGGGCGGTGGTGGCGACCGAGCAGCCACTGGCCACCAGGTAGGCGTAGGCGACGGCGGTGGCGAACAGTTCGTTGGTCTTCTCCAGGGCCGGCACCCGGATGAGCTGGTGCATCAGGGCGGCGGCGCGGTCCTGCGGTTCGGGGTAGACGGCGATGTCGAAGATCTCGGCCTGGTGGCGGGCGACCGCCGCGAGCAGCGATCCGTAGTCGGTGACCTGCGGGTCACCGGGTGTGTACTGCTCGGCTGTCATGAGCAGCCACGACAGGTCGACCTCCAGGTTCAACGACGCACGTCCTGGAGGTCGCCGCGCTCGCCGAACTCGGCCAGGAAGGAGGACTCGTACTCCTTCATGAACTGGGCGGCGGCGTCGACGAACACCCGCCCGGCCTCGCCCATGTCCTGCTGGACCAGGCGCTCGATGTACTGGTTCATGCTGATCCCCTGCTGTTCCGCCCGCTCCCGGGCCATCTCCGCGGTGGTGGCGTCCACCCGGACGTTCAGCTGTTTCTTACCCATGAAATTCACGCTAGCGCTGAAGTGCTAGCACAACAAGGGCGCGCGCACCTGAGCCGCGCGCCCCGGCAATGCCACCCGGGCGCCACGGGGAGCACGACATGAAGAGTTCTTCATCTTCGTAGACTCTGAACCGCCCCGCGCATTCCCTGGAGTGGCACCGACCGGTGTGGAGGCCGGCAAATGACAGCGATGTTCGACCAGGAGCTGCGCGAGCAGCTCGCCCGGGCCCGTGAGGAACTCGCGGCAGCCCGGACCGAGGAGGACGCCGACGGCGTCCAGGCCTACGAGGGCCGGATCGCCGGCCTGCTGCGGCTCGCCGCACAGCACGGGATCACCCTTCCGCACAGCGCCGACGAAGAGGAGCGGCGCCAGCCCTGAGCCCCCCGACCCATCGACGCGGGCGGTCCCCGGCACCCCGGGGACCGCCCGCGTCACCTCCGCGCGAGGGCGCCGGCCCCGGACCGCCCGGCCGCGGGCAGCCCGCCGGACACCTCCGGCGGCAGCGCGGCGAGGAAGTCCGCCACCGCCTGCTCCAGCCGGGGCGCGGCGTCCGGCGCCACGCGCGGCGGGCCACCGTCGAGCGGCTCGATCGCCCCGTCGAGGACGAACGCGCCGCGCACGACGTACCGGGCGCCGAGCGCGGTCAGCACCGGCCGCAGCGCGTAGTCGGGGGCGAGCGCGTGCGCGAGGCTTCCACCGGTCATCACCGGCAGCACCGTCTTGCCCGCCAGCCCGGACCTGGGCAGCACGTCGAGGAATGCCTTCAGCAGTCCGCTGTAGGCCGCGTTGTACACGGGCGACGCCACCACCACACCGTCCGCGGCGGCCACCGCGTCGAGGGCCTCGCGCAGCACGGCGCTCTCGGCCCGCCCGGCCAGCAGCTCCGCCGCCGGCAGGTCCCGGACGCGGACGTGCCCGGTCCGGAAACCGGCCTCGGCCAGGAGCCGGACCAGATGGGCCGTCAGTGCGGCGGTGCGCGAGCCGGCCGAGGGGCTGGCGGATATCGCGAGCAGGGAGGTCATCGGAAGGGCTCCTTCACGGGGACACGGCGGCGGGACACCTCGGCGGCAGGGCACGGCAGCGGAACGGCGGCGGCCCCCCTGGAGCAGGGCGCGAAGGCACGCCGCCCGCCCGACACCGGGCGCCGAAGCGAACCCGCCGAAGCGAACCGGGCGCCGAGGCGGAGCGGGTGCCCCGCCGGCCGCCGCTCAGAGCGCGGGCAGCCCGACGGACTGGCCGTGCCGGAAGACGTCGTGCGGGTCCCACGCCGCCTTGATCCGTTGCAGACGCGGGTAGTTCTCCTTGTAGTAGAGGTCGTGCCAGGGCACCCCCGAGGTGTTGAGGCGCGGGTCGCCGAGGTCGATGTCGGGGTAGTTGACGTAGCAGCCGTCGGTGATCCCGCCCCGCCCCCGCAGGGGGTCCGCCGTCACCCCGCCGCCGTCCGGCCCGACCGCGTCGTCCGGCACAGGCCGGGCCGCTCCCGGCCGATCCGCCGGGCGGGATCGCGTCGTGGAATCCCCCGTGGTGTGCGGTCGCCGTCAGCTGTCGCGCAGCGGCGGAATCACCTCACGGGCGACTCGTTCGAATTCCTCCCGATGGGCCTCCCCCGGCCAGTCCAGGACGAAATCCGCGACACCGGCTCCGGTGAAGCGTTCGAAGATCTCCTCGTAGCCGTGCCGTCCTCTTCTCGGGTCCCAGGGCCCGAAGATCGTGTAGCCGCGCCGGATGTCCGCGGGGTCGCGGCCGGCCTCGGCGGCGAGCCGGTCCAGCCGGCGGTTCTGCTCCGCGGTGATGCCGAGCACCTCCGGCGCGCTCGCGCCCGGCGGGCCGTGGGTGTTCCAGGCGTCGGCGCACGCGGCCGCCACCCGGATCAGCGTCGGCGACTGGCCGCCGACGATCAGCGGCAGCCGCGGCGACTGCAGCGAACCGGGCACCGTCACCACGTCCTTGACCCACAGCTGGGCGCCTTGGTGGCTGAACACCCCGCCCCGCAGCACGCCGTCGACGATCGCCACGTAGTCCGCGAACCGCTCGGCCCGCTCCTTGGGCGACCACGGGACCTGGCCGACGCTGTGGTGGTCCCAGGGGAAGAGCCCGGCCCCGATGCCGAGGTCGAACCGGCCGCCGGACAGGTGGTCGAGGGCGATCGCCTGCTTGGCCAGCTGGGCCGGCGGGCGCAGGATCTGGTTGGCCACCAGGGTGCCGATCCGGATCCGGCGCGTGGTCACCGCCGCCGCGGCCAGCACGGACCAGCTGTCGAACCAGAGGCCGCTCGGGTCGCGCAGGTCCGCGCTGTGATCGGGTACGAACACCTGGTCGAAACCGAGTTCCTCCAGCCATCCCAGCCGCTGCACCAGGACCGGGAAAGGCTGGTCCGGATAGAGCATGACGCCGAATCGGCGGGCCGGTGGGGCGGATTCATCCAGGTGTTCGGTCGTACGTGGTCCGGTCATGTCGGGCACTCTCCTTCCGGTCCCGGAGCCTACTGAGGAACGATCGACCGGGGCGTGGTCCCCGGAATTGCGCCACCCGCGCGATTCCCGCTCACCGGAGGAATTCCGGCACCGGCCGGGGGTCCGGCACGGGCCGCCAGCCGTCCTCCGGGTGGTCGTACGCCCAGCGCGGTCCGCGCCGCACCAGCTCCCCCAGCGCCGCCACCAGACGGTCGACGTGCTCGTCGGTGGTGCCGAGGCCGATGCTGGCGCGCAGCGCGCGGTCACCCTGGTGTCCGGGCGCGTCGCTCAGCAGGGTGTGGACCGCCTGGTGGGCGCAGAACGCGCCGTCCCGGACGCCGATCCCGTACTCCGCGGAGAGCGCCGTGGCGACCAGCCGCTGATCGGCGGGCGCGTCGCCGCAGCGCGCGACGCTGAAGGAGACCACACCGAGCCGCTGGTGCCCGCCCGGCCACAGGTCCAGCAGGCGGACCCCGGGGACGGCCGCCAGCCCGCCGCGCAGCCGGGCCGTCAGCGCCTGCTCGTGCCGGGTGACGGTGTCCCAGCCGGTGGCGGCCAGGGTCCGGCAGGCGACCGCCATCGCGTGGGTGCCCACCACGTTCGGGGAACCGCCCTCGTGCCGGTGCGGCAGCCCCACCCAGCGCACGCTCTCCCGGCCGTCCTCCTCGGCGACCCGCGCGGTGGCCCCGCCGCCGGCCAGGTAGGGGTCGGCGGTGTCCAGCCAGTCGGCGGAGCCCACCAGGGCGCCCGCGCCGAACGGCGCGTACAGCTTGTGCCCGGAGAGCGCGGCCCAGTCCACGCCCCAGCCGGCGAGGTCCAGCGGCCGGTGTCCGGCCAGTTGGGCGGCGTCCAGCACGGTGCGCGCGCCGTGGCTGCCGGCCACCTCCGCCAGGTCGGCGACCGGCCACAGCTCTCCGGTCACATTGGACGCGCCGGTGATCACCACCAGCTTCGGCCCCCGGGGGGCGTCGGCGAGCGCCTTCGCCAGCGCGGTCACCGCGTCCGCGGCGGTGGCCGGCCGGGCCAGCCGGTGCACCGTGGAGCCGCGCCAGGCCAGCAGGGCGGCGTGGTGGTCGGTGGAGAACCGGAAGACCGCCGTGCCGGCGGGCAGCGCGCGGCCGAGCAGGTTGAGCGCGTCGGTGGTGTTGCGGGTGAACACCACCTGGGCGTCGGGGGCCGCGCCCACGAAGCGGCGCACCGTGTCCCGGGCCCGCTCGTACGTCCGGGTGGAGACCGCGGAGGCGAACCCGGCACCGCGGTGCACGCTGCTGTACCAGGGCAGCATGCGGTCCACCTCGTGCCGCACGGCCGCCAGGCTGGGGGTGCTCGCCGCGTAGTCGAGGTTGGCGTAGGGCACCCGGGCCCCGGTCACCAGGGGCACCTCAAGGTCGCCGCCGACGACCTCGGGCACGCCCCGGGCGGCCCGCTGCGGCCCGGCGGCGGTCGCGGGTGTCACCGGGCCGTCCATCCACCGTCCATGACCAGCACCGAGCCGGTGAAGAAGCCCGCCTCGTCACCGGCCAGGTAGACGACCGCCGAGGCCGCCTCCTGCGCGCTCGCGATCCGGCCGAGCGGGTGCAGCGCGGTGAACATGTCGGCCATCTCCTGGTCGCCGTCCACGGAGGAGCGGTACATCGGCGTGTCCACGGTCGCCAGCGCCAGGGCGTTGACCCGGATGTTCTCGCCGGCGTACTCCAGCGCGGCGGCCTTCGTGAGACCGACCACACCGTGCTTCCCGGCCACGTAGGCGCTGATCCCGGCACCGAACCCGACCACGCCCAACTGGGAGGCGTTGTTGACGATCACCCCGCCGCCACGCCGCTGAAGAGCCGGGATCTCGTGCCGCATCGACAGGAAGACGCTGGTGAGCACCCGGCCGAGGTCGTCCGCCCAGGCCTCCGGCTTCTGGTCGGCGACCAGCCCCGGGGTGCCCAGCGCCCCGGCGTTGTTGAAGGCGATGTCCAGACCGCCGTAGTGCCGCTCGGCCGCTCGGACGGCGGCCGCGACGTCCTCGTCGACCGTGACATCGGCCGTGACGGCGATCGCGGCGCCACCGGCGGCGGTGATCTCCCCGGCGACCCGGTCCAGTTCGCTCCGCCGCCGGGCCGCCAGCACCACGCTCGCGCCCTGCGCGGCCAGGGCCTTGGCGGCGGCCTCGCCGATGCCGGAGCTGGCGCCCGTCACCAGGGCGACCTTGCCCGCCAGCCGCTCCCGGACGGGCGCGCCGAGCGGGGACTGCGTCGTGTTGCGTTCGTTCATGGCAGGTGGTGGGGGCCGCCCGAGGCGGGCCGGCCCCGCTCCCTTCAGGCTCGGAGGATCGGCTTGGAGTGGGGTGGGGAGGTGCGCGGCTCAGTCGCCGGGCGTGCCGCGTTCGACCGGGGCGCCGATCAGCGACCCGTACTCGGCCCAGGAGCCGTCGTAGTTGCGGACGTCCGGCCAGCCCAGCAGTTCGCGCAGGACGAACCAGGTGTGCGCGGAGCGGGCACCGACCCAGCAGTAGGTGATGGTGCCGAGGGAGGGTTCCAGGCCGGCGAACCGCCGGCCGAGCTCCTCGTCGGAGCGGAAGGTGTCGTCCGCCCCCACGACGGCCTCCCAGGGCAGGTGGACCGCGCCCGGGACGTGGCCGGAGCGCTGCGCCACCTCATGGGGGTTGTGACCGGCCGCGAAGGCCTCCCCGGCGAAACCGGGGGCGAAGACCAGCCCGGAGTACTCCTCGGGGCTGCGGACGTCGAGGATGTTGCGCTGCCCGATGGCGGCGAGGACGTCGTCCCTGGTCGCCCGGACCGACGGGTCCGGCTCGGTGACCAGGTAGCCGGTCGCCGGGCGGTCGGGCAGCGCGGTGGCGAGCGGGCGGCCGTCCAGCTCCCACTTGCGGCGGCCGCCGTCGAGCAGCCGCACGGACCGGTGGCCGTAGAGGGTGAGGTACCAGTAGACCTGGGTGGCCAGCAGGTTGGCGTTGGCCGAGTAGACCACGACGGTGTCCTGCTCGCCGATGCCCTTGGCCCGCATCAGCCGCCCGAACGCCGCCCGGTCGACGACGCCGAGCCGCAGGTCGTCCTGGAGCTCGCTCCAGTCGATCCAGACGGCGCCCGGCAGATGGCCCTTGCGGTACTCGGTGTCCTCGTTGCCGGTCTCGACGAAGACCACGCCCTCGGTGCCGAGACGGCGCTCGGCCCAGTCGCCGGTGACCAGGACGGAATCACGACCCATGGTTGCCCCTCGTGAGGTGACGGCCGGGTGGTCCCGGCGGGACTCCCGGCCCCCGCACGGGGCCGGGCGAAGCGGCGGGGCCGGCCGGCGCACCGGGCGCGGCCCCGCCGGGCGGAGCGTCAGGCGGCCGAGGTCTCGGCCGTCCGCTCCTTGGTTCCGGCGCCGGCCGTCCCGCTGCCGCCGGTGCGGTCGCGGTGCCAGGCGTAGGCACTGAGCAGGATGCCGAGGACGGTGACCGCGGCGGCGGCGAGGTAGACGGAGCGCAGGCCCGGGCCGTCGATGACCCGGCCGCCCAGCCAGCCGGCCAGGGCGGCGGCGAGCTGGTAGCCGGAGGCGTTCACCGCGATCGCCAGGGTCGGCGCCGAACTGGCGGTGGTCAGCACCCGGGTCTGCATGCCGGGGATGACGGAGAAGCCCAGCGCCCCGATCACGAAGACCATCACCGCCGTGAGCACGGTGCCGTCGCTGACCGCCCACATCACCAGCAGGCCCGCGGTGAGCAGGCCCAGCAGGCCGACCTGCGAGGCCATCAGGGAGCGGTCGGAGAGCCAGCCGCCGACGAAGTTGCCGACCGCCGCGCCCACCCCGTACGCCAGCAGCAGCAGCGGGACGGCTCCGTCGGCGAAGCCGGTGAGGTCGGTGAGCAGCGGCGAGAAGTAGGTGAACACCATGAGCAGACCCATGTTGGCGACGGCGGTGATGCCGATCGCCAGCTGGACGTTGCGGTCGCGGAACACCCGCAGCTCCGCCACCGCGCTGGTGGTGGAGGCCGCGACGTCCGGCACCAGCGGCAGCACCAGGACCAGACCGACCAGGCAGACCCCGGCGATGACGGCGAAGGTCGCGCGCCAGCCGAAGTGGTCGCCGATGAAGGTGCCGATGGGCGCGCCGAGCATCATCGAGAGGTTCATCCCGAAGACCAGCTTGGACACGGTCGAGGCCTGCTTGCCCTCCGGGGCCGTGGACGCGGCGATCACGATCGCGTTGGCGAAGAACGTGGCGGTCACCAGGGCGGTGACCACGCGCGCCACGAACAGCACGGCGTACGCGGGCGCCAGCGCGGACGCCACATTGCCGACGATCACGATGACGAGCAGGCCGACGATGAGCGGCTTGCGCGGGTACCGCGCGGTCAGTGCGGTGAGCACCGGACCGCCGATGATCATTCCGATGGCGTACGCGGTGACCAGGAGCCCGGCCGCGGGGATCGACACGTCGAGGTCGGCGGCGACGTCCGGCAGGATGCCGGCGATGACGAACTCGCCGGTGGTGATGCCGAACACGCACAGCATCAGGGAAAGGAGCTTCAACGACATGGTGTCTCTTCTGTCGGTACGGGAGCGTCGGACGGCCGGCCGGGGAGGCCGGCGCGGCCGTCAGGGGGTCAACGGCGGGCCGGCGTAGCGGTACGCGTACGTGGTGCCCAGCGCGATGATGTGGTCGAGGTCGGGGCCGCCCACCTCCTCGGTGGGCAGCGTGAGGGCCCTGGCGTGCGGGATCTCCGCCTTGAGGAACAGGTCGAACTGCGGCCTGCGGTCCGGCTGGGGCGTGGAGTGGATGGTGAGGAAGCGGCAGTTCGGCGAGGTCGTCACGAAGCCGTGCGGAACGGTCCGCGGAACGATCATCGTGCTGCCGGCCTCGGCGACGAACTCCTGCCCGTCGCAGACCATGCGCAGCGTGCCGTCCAGGACCATGAAGACCTCGTCCTCGTAGTCGTGGATGTGCAGCGGCGTGGTGTAGCCGCGGTCGCCGGTGTGCTGCACGACGGTGAAGGCGTTGCCCGTCGCCTCGCCGGGCACGCGTATCTGGGCCAGGCCGCCGAGCAGCCACACCGCGGTCTGTTCGGACTCGGGGATCAGCCGGCCCTTCTCGTCCCGGGCCATGTCGGGAAAGGTCATCGCGCTCCTTCGGTGGTCGTGGGTCCGTTCAGCGGCCGACGGGTTCGGTCCGCTCGCAGTCGGCGAGGAAGGCGCTCACGCCCTCCGGGGTGGACAGCGCCCGCCACGTCGCGACCGGGTCGTCGAAGCCGCTGACGAAGGCGTCGGCGACCCTGGTGTCGGCCGCGGCCCGTCCGAACAGCGCGGCGACGTGCGGCGGGGGTTCGGCGAGGAAGGCGTTGCTCCACTCCACGACGTGGCGGGCGTGCTCCCAGAGCCGCTCGGACGCGCCTCGGCAGAACTCCTCGTCGTAGCGCCCCTGATGGCTCGTGATCAGTTCGGCCAGGGCGAAGGCGCTGTGCGAGCCGAGGTTGGCGCCCTGGGCGGTGAGCGGGTCGTTGGTGATCCAGGCGTCACCGACGGCCAGCGCGCAGGTGTCGTCGTCGAGCCGGGCCCAGCCCCGGCGGACCACCGGGGTGATGGCGCCCTGGGTGAGTTCGCCGGGCGCGGTGAGCGCGAAGCCGGCGGTGTCGATCCGCTCGCGCAGGCCCGGGGCGTGGGCGGCCACCAGGTCGAGCACGTGGCGGTGGAAGGCCACCGGGTCGGCGTCGGCGTCGAGGTGGCGGGCGGACTCCAGGGGGCCGCCCGGAACGGCCTCGAAGGCGAGGACGTCGGCCCGGCCGGCAGGGGAGTAGAAGGGCAGCCGCAGGATCTCCCCGGCACCGGGCAGGAAGTGGATGTCGAGCGAGTGCGGCACCTCCTCGTCGATCCCGAGGTAGATCCCGGCGCACAGGACGCGCTGCGGCGTGCTGTACGGGGAGCGGGCGGCGTCGGCCGGGAACAGCCGGCGCACGGAGCGGTTGCCGTTGGCGACGACCACCAGGTCGTGGCGCCGGGCGATCTCCTCGACCGGGTGGTCGCCGGTCTCCAGCTCCCCGCCGCGGTCGACGAAGGCGCCGAGCAGCCGGGGCAGGTAGATCCGGAAGTCGACCACGCTGGACGGCGGCCGCAGCGCGGCGAGGAACTCCAGCGGCCGCGGCTCGCCGGTGTGCATGGTGACCGCCCAGTGCCGCACCTGCGCGTCGGCGAACTCCCAGTCGTGGACGCCGAGTTCCCTCTCCCGCCGCTGCGTCTGCCCGAACCGGGCGGGGAAGTTGCGCGGCCGGCCGCCCTTGAGGCCCTCGACGCCGTGCTCCGAGTACACCGTCACCGGGACGCCGGACTGCTGCAGGCGCAGCGCCAGTTGCAGGCCGGAGATGCCGGCTCCGACGATCCCCACGCCGCTCACGCGGACACCGCCGGGGCGCCGTCGGAGGAACCCGCGTCGGGGCCGGAGCCGGAGCGCAGCCGGGCGGCGAGCCAGCCGACGGACTCGATCGTGTAGCCGGCGGCCTCCGGCGAGGCCAGCGCGGAGGCGGGGATCAGCATCGGGTGGCGCATGCCCGCGTCGAGGAGTTCGCCGATCCGCTTGAGCACTGTCTCCCGGCTGCCGGCGATGACCTGGTCGGCCACCACCTCGTCGGGCACCACCGCGAGCGCCCGCTCCACCTCGGCCCGGGTGAGCAGGTGCGGCAGCAGTTCGACCAGGCCGCGGTAGTCCTCGCCGAAGGGGTGGGCGGCGCCGTGCCGGCGCCAGGCCCGGGCGCCGGCGTGCAGCGCGAGGTAGCGGATCGGGGTGGCCCGCAGCAGGTCCTGCGCGGCGGCGTCGGTCTCGGCCACCACGATCGGGACACCGCCGGCCGCGACGATCGTGTCGGGGTCGCGGTCGGCGTCGACGGCGGCGGCGCGCACCACGTCGAGCCGACGGGCGTACTCGTCGGGGGCCATCAGTTCGGAGGGGAGCCAGCCGTCGGCGTACCGGCCGGCCAGGGTGAGCATCCGGGGGCGGTTGGCACCGAGCCAGATCCGGGGGGTGCGGCCCTCGGGGGCGGGGGTGATGAGCGCCCGGTCGAGGGTGAAGTGGCTGCCGCGGAAGTCGTGCGGTCCCTCCCCGGAGAACAGCAGTCGCAGGACGCGCAGTGCCTCCTCGACCCGGTCCACCCGGTGGTCGTGCGCCACGCCGTAGGGCACGAGGTTCTCCAGCGCTCCCGCGCCGATGCCGAGGACGGGTGCCCGGTCGGTGAGTTGGGCGAGGGTCAGCGCGGTCTGCGCGAGCACCGCGGGGTGGCGCCGGTGCGGGTCGGTGACCCCGACGGCGAGCCGGACCGGGCCGGCCTGCGGGGCGAGGTTGCCGAGCACGGTGGCGAAGTCGAGGCAGCGGTCCGGGGTCGGCAGACCGGCCGCGACGTGGCTGAAGTCGGTGTCCCAGGCCTGCCGGGGAAAGACGTTCATCAGGTGGTCGAAGACCAGGAAGGTGTCCAGCCCGGCCTGGCGGGCGAGCCCCAGCAGTCCCCGCCCGTCCTCGATCCGTCCGACCGCGTCCCAGACCAGGCCGACCTCGACACTCATACCGCACTCCTCACTGACTGGGCCCGGGCGATGAACTCGTCGGTGCTCTCGGGGCTGGCGAGGCCGCGCCACATGGCGTCCGGCCGGTCGAGGTGGGCGACGAAGGCGTCGGCCACCCGCTGGTCCGCGGCGGCCGCGGCGAGCAGGGTGCCCAGGTGGGGCGGGGGCGGGCCGATGAACAGGTTGGTCCAGTCGACGACGGGCCGGGCGATCCGCCACATCCGCTCGGAGACGGCGTGGCAGAACGCCGCGTCGTACGGGCCGGTGTGCTCGCGCAACGCGTCGGCGAGGTGGAAGGCCAGCTCCGAGCCGAGGTTGGCGCCCTGCGCGGTGAGCGGGTCGTTGGCGATCCAGGCGTCACCGACGGCCAGCGCGCAGGTGTCGTCGTCGAGCCGGGCCCAGCCCCGGCGGACCACCGGGACGACCGCGCCCTGGAGCACGTCCACCGGTCGGGCGAGGGCGAAGTCCCGCTCGTCCACGCGCTCCCGCAGGGCGGGCGCGTGGGCGGTGACGAGGGCGAGGACCTCCTTGGCGAAGCCGTCCGGGTCGCCGCGGTGGTCCCGGCCGGTCAGCTCCGCGAACGGGCCGTCCGGGACGGCCTCGACGAGCACGGCGGTCACCTGCCCGGTGAACGAGTGGTAGGTGGGGGCGTGGATCTCGCCCGCCCCCGGGACCATGTGCATCGTCATGCCGGCCGGCTCCGGCGGCCGGACTCCGTGGAACAGGCCGCCGGCGAGCCGGCGCGGCGCCGAGAGGTAGGGCGAGCGGGCCGGGTCCCGTGGGAAGACCTCGGTGAGCGCGCCCCGCCCGGCCGCCACGACCACCAGGTCGTGGCGTGCGGCCAGCCGCTCCAGCCCGGCCCGGTCGGCCACCGGCAGCCGCTGCGGATTCCCGCCACGCCGCCGGTACTCCTCCAGCAGCGTGGCGAGATACATCCGGAAGTCGACCGAGCTGGCCGGCTTCGGGAGCCGGCCGCGGAAGGCCATCCCGCCCGGGCCTTCCACATGGAGGTGCATCCACGCGTTGTCGTACGCCTCCGACGACCATGCGGTGACGCCGAGCGCGGATTCCCGTTCCCGGGTGGAGTCGAACCGAGTGACGAAGTTCAACGGCGGCCCGCCGCGGATGTCGTCGGGCTCCTGGGCCGTGTACAGGGTGGCGTCGACGCCGAACTGCCGCAGCCTCAGTGCCAGATGAAGACCGGAGATCCCGGTGCCCACAATGCCGATGCTCATGTTCTCGCTCCACCTGTGCCGGGAATGGTGACCTCCGGGCGTTGACGGGTGTGATGACCGGGCTCGTCGGGAGTGCCGGGAGCCGGCCGGAGGGTCAGATGACCTCGACCCGCTGGAGATGGCGGGAGGTCGGCCCGGTGAAGGCGTTGCGCCCGTGCACCAGCGCGATGTTGTCGGCGATCACGATGTCGCCCCGGCGCCAGTCGTGGGCGTAGCAGTAGGCGGGGCGGTGCAGCCGTTCCGCCATCGAGGCGATGAACTCCTCGGCCTGCGCGCCGTCGACGCCGTCGACCTGGACGGACACCGGGTTCTTGTAGACCGCCGGGTCCAGCGGCTCGGCGAAGCGCAGCACGGGCACGCCGGTGCCGGGGTGCTGGGCCACCAGCCGCTCGGTCACCTCGCCGCCGTAGTGCACCATCTTCTCGGTGGTGTAGGTGACGCTGATCCGCGACCAGAGCTCGCGCAGTTCGGGGTCGGCGTCCCGGTAGACGGCGGTGGTGTCGGAGAAGACGGTCTCCCCGCCGGCTCCCGCGGTCGCGTCCAGGCACTGGAAGAAGAAGTACCGCGGATCGGCCTCGACGAAGGCACCGTCCCAGTGGAACGGCACGTCGCCGCTGGCGAACAGGTAGTTCCGGGGGTTGTCCTCGACCACCAGGTCGATGACCTCGCCCGGCTCCCATTTCAGGACCTCGCCCCACCGCCGGCAGTAGTCGGCGAATTCCTGCTTCGCCAGCAGGGAGAATCCGCGGAGCACCAGGACCCGCGATTCCTCGGTCCAGCGGGCCAGCGTCTCCACCGGGATGTCGGCGATCCGGGCATTCCCGCCGGGCGCCTCGATCACGCGGCCGAACGGACGGAGCGGAATGTGGCGCAGATCCGCGATCGGGGGCGTCGAAATCGTCATGGCGCGTTGTCCTCCTTTCTGGGGGATGGCGGCCCTACGGGCGGGCGGCGAGGTGCGGGGCGACGAAATGGCTGGGCCGGCCGTCCCGCCAGACGACGGTGGCCCGGAGGTTTTCCGCGTCCCACCGCTTGACCAGGTACCGGCTGACGCCGTCGTCGAGCACCACGCCGTGCCAGGGCGTCAGCCAGCCGTCCTTGGTCGGCATGAGCTGGAGCCCGAACTTCTCCGAGTGCGGGGGCTGCGGGTGTATCGACAGGCGTATCGCGTCGGGGAATTTCTCGGCGACCAGCCGGCTCCACGCGTTGCTCCGCAGAATGGTCTGGTACGCGGCGTCCTTGGAGTTCTTCCGCAGCTGGTTGCGGGTCGTCCCACCGCCGCCCTGCCGCGCCACCGCGTCCTCGAACATGAAGCGGTGGATGCCGTTGAACAGCGCACGCGTGTTCCGGTCGGTGCGGACGTTCTCCTTGAGCTCGTCCAGCGTCGCGCAGTAGTTCTCCTCCAGCACCCGCCGCATCTTCGGGTAGTCCAGGCTGCCGAACGCGTCGTCCAGGCCGAAGAGGTCCAGCGCGGACCAGTGCGAGGCGCCGATCATGTCCCCGAGGGCCTGCCGGTAGGCGGTCACCGCCCCGTCGGTCACCCCGACCACGTCGCCGAAGACGTGGCCGTCCGAGCAGATCGTGACCCGGGCACCCGGCCCGTAGAAGTGCCGCACGTAGTCGCAGAGCGACTGCAGGAAGCCGACCGCCAGCCGCTCCCCGAGATCCGGCAGCGCGCCGAGCACCTTGCCCTGGTTCGGGGACTTCGCCGGAAAGGCCGGGACCACGAAATGGATCGGCTCACCGCGTGCGGTGAAGCGTTCCATCTTGGCCCGGTGGACCTCGGAGCACGCCTCGCAGCGCGCGTTTCCCGCGGTCCCCGGGCCGTCCGCCGGACCGTCCGGTCCGGCCGCCAGCGCCTCGTCGATCCGCTGGTACCGGTAGAGCAGTTCGAGTACGCGCGCCGATGCCGTCCGGGCGGACGACTCCCCCGTGGTGTCGTGGTTCAACACTCCTCCAGACAACATGCCCGTTTGGGCGCGAAGCCGGAATCGTGCGGTCCGCACCTGGCGGGCTCGGGCGGAATTCCTGGTTGAACACTCATTTCACCGCTCCTGAATTCGTGTCCCGCGCCGGGCGGCACGGAACCGCTTCTGGGATGGTGCCCGGTGGTTCTCGACGGACCGCCATGATCGGTCGTGCCCGGTGGACGCCCCGCCCCGACGGCCGTTCTCGCCGGAACGACGGCCGCGCCCGCGCGTACGCGGGTGGATCAGGGCAGGCGGAAAGAAGCGGCCGGCCGGTTTTCGGCCACCCCGGTACGCCGTACCGGATTCTCCCGCGACCGCGCTGAGGCACCGTCAGCTTCCCTCGCCCGCAAGGCTCCGCGCAATCGTCTATCGATTAGCATGGTTGATGGATCGCGGAGCCAACTCCGGGGCGATGGGAGGCAACGGCGATGGTCGGCGTGGACGACCCGGCAGTTCATCAACTGCGATCACTGCTGACGCTGGCCGAGGAGCTGCATTTCGGCCGCGCCGCCGCACGGCTCTACCTGACCCAGCCCGCCCTCAGTCAGCAGATCCGCACCCTCGAACGCCGGCTGGGGGTGCAGTTGTTCACCCGGACGAGCAGGAAAGTGACATTGACGCCCCTGGGGCACGCCCTGCTCCCCCTCGTCCGGAACGTGGTGGGCGCGGCGGACGAACTGCGCGACGCCGCCCGCCACTCACCCGCCGACGGCGACGGGCTGACCCTGCGGCTGGGGCTGACCGACTGCGCCGCCGCCCTGGCCGCCACCCGCCGGGTGATCGCCGCGCTGACCACCCTGCACCCCGGTCTGGACGTGGACTTCCACGTCCTGGACCTGGTCGAGCAGACCACCGCCCTCGCGATCGGGAAGATCGACGCCGCGTTCGTCTACCTGCCGGCGCCCGAGGGCTTCCACGCCGAACCCCTCACCACCGAACCGCGGGTGGTCTGCCTGGCCGCCTCCGACCCGCTGGCCCGGCAGCCCGCGCTGCGGCTCGCGGACCTCGCCGACCGGCCGATGGTCGGCCTCGCGCCGGAGGTGTCCCCCTCCGAGCGGAGCTTCTGGGCGATGGACCCGCGGCCCGACGGCACCCGGGTCCGCTACACCGGTCACCAGGTGACCCGGGTGGAGTCGCTGCTCTCCGCGGTCTCCTTCGACGGGGCGATGGCCTTCCTGCCCGCCGTGGCGGCCGAGCTCTTCCCCCGCCCGGACGTCCGCTACCGGCCGGTGGAGGGCCTGGCGCCCTGCGACTTCGGCGTGGTCTGGCCCACCGACGACCACGAGAAGCCCGGCATCGCCGTCCTCCAGGACATCTGCCGCCGCCTGCGCGACCAGGGCCTGCCCGCCGGGACGATGCAGGCACCGGCCGGGTCCGAGACCCCCCGCGGCACCGCGGTGCCCGCCGACGCGGGCGTGCCCATCCGCTGAACCAGGCCGGTGCCCGGCCGGGCCAGGCGTCCCGGCCCGTTCGCGCCGACCGTCGGGCCCGACCGGGCGGCGCGCCCCACCCCGTCGGCCCAGCCGGGCACCGCGTACCGGCCCGGCCGGACCCTCGGGCACGGCCCGGCCGGACCGGCGCGGGCCCCGCCCACCCGGACGGCCCGCGAACGCCGACAGGCGGCACCCGGACCGACCGGATGCCGCCTGCGCGTCAGTGCGAGAGCCTCGACTACTCCCCGACCGGCTCCAGGATCGCCACGCACTCGAAGTGGTGGGTCATCGGGAACAGGTCGAACGCCCGCAGCGAGACCGGCCGGTACCCGCCCTCACGGAAGAACGCGAGGTCCCGGGCGAGCGCCGCCGGGTCACAGGCGACGTAGGCGATCCGACGGGCCGAGAGACCGACCAGGTGCGCGACGGTCTCCCGCCCGGCACCCGCCCGCGGCGGGTCCAGGACGATCAGGTCGGTGGCGGTGATGCCGGTCCGCGGCAGCAGCGTCTCCACCCGGTCGCACTCGATCCGGACGTTGTCCAGCACCGCCAGGTTGTGCCGGGCGTCGACCACGGCCTGCTTGGAGGACTCGATGCCGAGCACCGCGCCGTCCTCGCCGACCCGGTCGGCCAGCGCGCCCGCGAACAGCCCGACACCGCAGTACAGGTCCAGCGCGTTCTCGCCCCACTGCGGGTCCAGACCGTCCAGCACCGCGTCGACCAGGGTGTCCGGCGCCTCCGGGTGGATCTGCCAGAAGCCGCCGTTGCTGACCCGCCAGGTCCGGCCGGCCGCGCGCTCGCGGACGAAGGAGCGGCCGTGCACCTTGTGGATGTTGTCGTGGTCGTCGATCCGGGCGATCGACACCGGCTTGTCCAGCTCGACCAGCGGCAGCTGGGCACCGGGCAGCGGGGTCAGCACCACCTGGCGGTCCGAGGACCCGGCGGCGGCGATCACCTCGACGGTGGCGACACCCGGCCAGTCGCGGGCCTCGATGCCCAGCTCCGTGACCCCCTCGGCGGCGATCAGGCAGCGGTCGACCGGCTGGATGTCGTGCGAGCGGTGCTTGCGCAGCCCGACCTTGCCGCTCTCCTGGTCCACCGCGTACTGCACCCGGGTGCGCCAGGCCGGCACCTGCCCGGCCGGCAGCTTGCCACCGATCGGCTCGACACTGCCGTCCCAGCCGGCCTCGACCGGGGTGAGGCCCGCCAGCTTGGCCAGCTGCTCGGTGAGCACCGCCACCTTGAGCTTGCGCTGCCCGCCCGGCGTGACGTGCTGCCAGTCGCAGCCACCGCACTTGCCCGGCCCGGAGAACGGGCAGGGCGGGGCGATCCGGTCCTTGGCGGGCTCCAGGATCTCCACCGCGTCGGCGCGCAGGAAGCGCGACTTCGTGGTGCCCTCGGTGACCTGGGCGATCACCGTCTCGCCCGGCAGCGCGTGCCGGACGAACAGCACCCGGCCCTCGTGGCGGGCCACACAGTGCCCGCCGCCGTGCGCGACCGCGCCGACCTCGACCTCGTAGCGCTCGCCGACCAGCGGGTCGCCGCCGGGCCCCTTGGGGGCGGCCTCGGCCCGCGGCGCGCGCGGCGTCCGCAGCGCCTTCGGCGGACGGACGGCCTGCTTGCGCGGGCGGTCGCCGCTCCGGGGCTGCTCCTTGGCCTTCTCCTTGGGCTTCTCCTTGCGCGCCTGCGCGGGCGCGGGGCGCTCGGCGGGCTCGGGAGCCCGCTCGCCCGGCGCGAGCGGGGCGGTCTGCGCGGTGAAGCCCTCGCGGTCGGTGGCGGCCGGGCGCACGGGCTTGCCCCAGCGCGGCCGGGCGACCTGCCCGGGCTTGCCGGCGCCGCCCTTGCGGGCGCCCTTCGCGGAGCCCCCCTTCGAGGACGAGCCCTTCGACGAGGAGCCCGAGGAGCCGTTGGAACGGGGCGGGGTGTTGCGGGTCACTGGGAGGAGTCCTTGCTGCTGTCAGCGGTGCCGTCGGGCTGTGCGGAGACCTTCGACTTTACGGCCTTCGGCGCCCGCGGCTCACCACGACGGACGGCACCGGGCGCCGACCAGGCCTTCTGCGGCTTGCGCCGTTCGGAGGACTCCAGCTGCCACGGTACCGAGGTGACCATCACCCCGGGCTTGAACAGCAGGCGTCCCTTGAGCCGCAGCGCGCTCTGGTTGTGCAGCAGGTGCTCGTACCAGTGGCCGACCACGTACTCGGGGATGTAGACCGACACCACATCGCGCGGGCTGCTGCGGCGCAGGTTCTTCACGTAGTCCAGCACCGGCCCGGTCACCTCGCGGAACGGCGAGTCCAGCACCTTGAGCGGCACCTCGATGCCGCGCTCGTCCCACTCGGCGCGCAGCGCCGCGGTGTCCGCCGGGTCGACGTTGACGGTGACGGCCTCCAGCGTGTGGGCCCGGGCCAGCCGCGCGTACGCCAGGGCGCGCAGGGCCGGCTTGTGCAGCTTGGAGACCAGCACGATGGCGTGCACCCGGGTGGGCAGCACCACGTCGTCCGGCTCCTCGGCGGCGACCAGCTCCTCGGAGACCCGGTCGTAGTGCCGGCGGATCGCCTTCATCATCACGAACAGCACGACCATCGTGGCGATCGCGATCCAGGCGTGACTGATCTTGGTGGCCAGGACGACGATCAGCACCGCCATGGTCATCACCAGGCCGAAGGCGTTGATCGCCCGGCTGCGCTGCATGTGACGGCGCTTGGCCGGGTCGGTCTCGGTGCGCAGGTGCCTGGTCCAGTGCCGGATCATGCCGGACTGGCTCATGTTGAAGGACACGAAGACACCGACGATGTACAGCTGGATCAGCCGGGTCGGATCGGCGTCGAACGCGATGATGAACAGGATCGCGGCCAGCGCCAGCAGGATGATGCCGTTGGAGAAGGCCAGCCGGTCGCCGCGGGTGTGCAGCTGGCGCGGCAGGTAACGGTCCTGGGCCAGGATCGAGCCGAGCACCGGGAAGCCGTTGAAGGCGGTGTTGGCGGCCAGCACCAGGATCAGACCGGTGACGGCGGCCACGAAGTAGAAACCGGGCGTGAAGTTCGAGAAGACGGCTTCGCTGATCTGCGCCAGCGCGGTCTTCTGGTGGTAGTCGCCGCCCGCGCCGACCAGCTGCTCGGCGGGGTTCTCGGCCATCTGGACACCGGTGAGCCGGGCCAGCCAGATGATGCCCATGAACATCACGACGGCGATGGAGGCCATCATCAGCAGCGTGGTCGCCGCGTTCTTGCTCTTCGGCTTGCGGAAGGCGGGCACACCGTTGGAGATCGCCTCGACGCCGGTCAGCGCGGCACAGCCCGAGGAGAACGCCTTGAGCAGCAGGAACACCATCGCGAAGCCGGCCAGCGACTCGTTGCCGGGCGTCGGCTCCAGGTGGAACCCGGCGCTCTCGGCGGGGATGTCCTGGCCCAGGCCGAAGTGCCGGACCACGCCGTACACCACCATGCCGAGCACACCCACCATGAAGGCGTAGGTCGGGACGGCGAAGGCACTGCCGGACTCGCGGACACCGCGCAGGTTCATGCCCATCAGCACGATCACCACGACGACCGACAGGGTCAGCTCGTGGCCGCGCAGCGCGGGCACCGCGGACACCACGTTGGCCACCCCGGAGGTGGTGGAGACCGCCACGGTGAGGATGTAGTCCACCATCAGCGCGCTGGCGACCACCAGGCCGGAGTTGGGACCGTGGTTCACGGTGGCGACCTCGTAGTCGCCACCACCGCTCGGATACGCGTGGACGTTCTGCCGGTACGAGGCCACCACGGCGAGCATCACGACGGCGACGACGACGCCGATCTGCCACGAGAAGTGAATGGCCGAGGCACCCGCCAGGGAGAGCGTCAGCAGGATTTCCTCGGGCGCGTACGCGACCGAGGAGAGCGCGTCCGAGGCGAAGACGGGCAGCGCGATGCGCTTGGGGAGCAGCGTTTCCCCGAGCTTGTCGCTGCGCAGCGCACGCCCGATCAGGATGCGTTTCGGAAGGTCAGTCGGCATAGGCACGTTAAGGAATCGTAGGGGCTGTTCGCCCTGTGGTCCGACTTATGGCCCCCCCTTCGTCGCGACTGTGTTCGGTGGACCGGCTAGCGTGTCGGATACGAGCAGGCGGGCAACACTCAGGTTGTCACACCGAGCCCCACGAACACGCTCGCCCCGCACCCCGGGGCGGGAAAGGAAGATGAACGGTGTTTGCGCAGGTCAAGAACCCAACGGGACGGGTGAGGTAGCGCCGGTGCACATCGTCATCATGGGCTGCGGCCGCGTGGGCTCCGCCCTCGCCAGGGCTCTTGAGAAACAGGGCCACTCGGTCGCCGTCGTCGACCAGGATCCGACGGCGTTCCGTCGCCTCGGCGCCGGCTTCAACGGCCGCCGGGTCACGGGTGTCGGCTTCGACCAGGACACCCTCAAGGAAGCGGGCATCGAGGAGGCCGGCGCGTTCGCCGCCGTCTCCAGCGGTGACAACTCCAACATCATCGCGGCCCGGGTCGCCCGGGAGAACTTCGGCGTGGAGAACGTCGCGGCCCGGATCTACGACCCCCGGCGGGCCGAGGTCTACCAGCGCCTGGGCATCCCGACCGTGGCGACCGTCCGCTGGACGGCGGACCAGATGCTGCGCCGGCTGCTGCCGAGCGGCGCCGAGCCGCTCTGGCAGGACCCCAGCGGCACCGTTCAGCTCGCCGAGGTCGCCTACGACCCGCACTGGGTCGGCCACCGGATCAGCGCGCTGGAGGAGGCCTCCGGCACCCGGGTGGCGTTCGTCACCCGGCTCGGCGAGGGCGTGCTGCCCACGCCGCAGATGGTGGTGCAGGAGGGCGACCTGGTGCACGTCATGGCACGCCGGGCCGACCTGGCGGCCGTCGAGGCCGCGTTCGCGCAGGGGCCGAAGGAGGAGGGTCACTGATGCGGGTCGCCATTGCCGGGGCCGGGGCCGTCGGCCGCTCGATCGCGAGCGAGCTGCTGGAGAACGGCCACGAGGTCCTGCTGATCGACAAGAACCCGAACTCCATCTCGGTGGAGCGGGTCCCCATGGCGGAGTGGCTGCTGGCCGACGCCTGCGAGATCACCTCGCTGGACGAGGCGGCGCTGCAGCGCTGCCACGTGGTGATCGCCGCCACCGGTGACGACAAGGTCAACCTGGTCGTCTCGCTGCTCGCGAAGACCGAGTACGGCGTGCCGCGGGTGGTCGCCCGGGTGAACAACCCGAAGAACGAGTGGCTCTTCAACGAGTCCTGGGGCGTGGACGTCGCCGTCTCCACCCCGCGCCTGATGTCCGCCCTGGTCGAGGAGGCGGTCAGCGTCGGCGACCTGGTCCGGCTGATGCGCTTCAGCCAGGGCAACGCCAACCTGGTCGAGCTGACCCTGGCGAGCGACACCGAACTGGTCGGCACCCGGGTCGGCGACGTGGCCTGGCCGCCGGACACCGCGCTGGTGACCATCATCCGCGAGGGCCGGGTCCTCACCCCGGGCAAGGACGACACCCTGGAGGGCGGCGACGAGCTGCTCTTCGTGGCCGCCCAGGAGCGCGAGGAGGAGCTGGAGGACCTGCTCTCCGCGTCCTCCGGCGCCCAGTAGCGACCGGCGCCGTCGGCGGACGTGAGCGGGGGGCGGGGCCGCGCGGGGGGGGGGGGGGGCCGCCCCCCCCCGGGGCGGGGCGGGGGGGCCCGAGCCCCCCCCGGCGGCGGGCCGCCGC
>NZ_JBHYYB010000036.1:0-85083 GCF_042752535.1 Kitasatospora sp. NPDC059327
CGCGTGTCCGTGGCCTTCCCTTCGGTCAGGCCGGCCCGGCTCCGCTCGGGCCTGGGGCCCCGCCCCCGCGGGCCCCCCGGCCCGGGGGGGGCGCGCCCGGGTCCGCGTCACGCCGGGGCCTAGGCGAAGGTGGCGAGCAGCGCCTCGGTCAGACCGGGGACCAGGTCCGGGCCGGTCAGCACCTCGCGCGCGACGTCCTTGGAACGCAGCCGCAGGGCGATCTCCTTCTTGCCGTCGCGCAGCACGGCGGCGGTGATCCGCACCTCCTCGCGCTTGGGGTGGTTGGCCACCCAGTCGGCGAGCTGGGCGTCGGAGGCGTTGCGCGGGCGGGACTGCTCGGCGCCCGGCGGCAGCATCAGGCGCTCGACCACCAGGGCGCAGCCGGCCACCGCGTCGGGCCAGGCGATGGTGGCGAGGAACTTGTCCAGCTCCATGCCGGCGGGCAGTTCGTCCTGCTCGACCGGGGTGAGACCGGCCTCCGTGCTGTCGGAGAGGCCGAGCTGCTCGGCGACCCGGGGGTCGGCCTTGCGCAGTGCTGCGCTGTCCACCAGGGCGAACAGTCGGGCCGGGAGGTCCCAGCCGAGGGTGGCGGCGTACTCGTCGATCTCCAGCGCGGCCCGGGTCAGCGGGGTCGCGGCCGGGAGCTTGGAGACGTCGTCGGGGGAAGAGGAGGCATCGGACATACCTCAATCCTCACACGCCGGGCGGGCCGGGCGGTGCCACCCGCGGTTCGGCGCGGGCGGTCGCGGCACGGGCGGCGGTGGCCGCGGGCCCCGGCGGGGGCGCCCCCGCCGGGGCCGGGTCCACGCCCGCGTTCCGGGGCGCGTTTCGGTGGCGCGTTCGGAGTCCGGACGGTCGGACGGCTGCGGCCGGGGAACGCCGGAGTAACCGTCTGCTAACGGTGGGAACTCGGCTAAAGCCTGGTTAAGTTGCACTGACGACCGATCGATTCGAGACGACACAGCTGAGGTGCCCCGTGGTATTCCAGATGCCGGAACGCTCAGGGCCGGGATTCCGGCGCAGGGTAGGCCCGCCCTCCCGGCGGGCGCGGGTGGCCCTGCTGACCCTGGGCGTACTCGCGGTGCTCTTCCTGCTGTTCGTCATGTTCGCCGGGTTCTGGACGGACTGGCTCTGGTTCAAGTCCGTCCACTACTCCTCGGTGTTCACCACCCAGCTCTGGACGAAGGTCGGCCTGTTCGCCGTCTTCGGCCTGCTGATGGCGCTGATCGTGGGCGCCAACATCTGGCTGGCGCACCGGCTCCGGCCGCCGCTGTCGGCGATGTCGGTGGAGCAGCAGAGCCTGGACCGCTACCGGTCCGGCCTGGCGCCGTTCAAGCGCTGGGCGCTGGTCGGGATCTCGCTGGTGATCGGCCTGGTGGCCGGCGCCGCTGCCTCGGGCCAGTGGCGGACGTGGCTGCTGTGGACCAACGGGACGTCGTTCGGCGTCAAGGACCAGCAGTTCGGCATGGACGTGTCGTTCTACGCCTTCGAGCTGCCGTTCTACGAGTTCCTGCTCGGCTTCGCGTTCAGCGCGGTGATCGTCTCGCTGCTGACCTCGACGCTGGTGCACTACCTCTACGGCGGGCTGCGGCTGCAGGGCCCGGGCCGTCGGGCCAGCGCCGGCGCACAGGGCCACCTCGCGGTGCTGCTCGGTGTGTTCGTGCTGCTGAAGGCGGTGGCGTACTGGCTGGACCGGTACGCGCTGGCGGTGAAGACCGGCTCGTACAAGGGCGTCACCGGCTGGACCGGCCTGCGCTACGTGGACGCCAACGCGTTCCTGCCGGCCAAGACCATCCTGTTCTTCGTCGCGATCATCTGCGCGGTGCTGTTCTTCCTGACCCCGATCCGCCGCACCTGGGCGCCGGCCCTGATCGGCCTCGGGCTGATGGTGCTCTCGGCGGTGCTGATCGGCGGGGTGTACCCGGCGATCGTGCAGCAGTTCCAGGTCAAGCCGAACGAGCAGGCCAAGGAGACGCCGTACATCCAGAAGAACATCGACGCGACCCGGCAGGCGTACGGGATCGCGGACAGCCAGACGACCCAGTACACCCCGCAGGGCTCGACCACGGCGGAGGCGCTCAAGCCGGACGCGCAGACCATCGCGGACATCCGCCTGCTGGACCCGAACGTGGTCTCGCCGACCTTCCAGTCGATCGAGCAGCAGCGCTCGTACTACGCCTTCCCGTCCACCCTGGACGTGGACCGCTACGGCAAGGGCGAGGGCGCCCAGGACACCGTGATCGGCCTGCGCGAGCTGGACCTCAACGGGGTCCAGCGCAACTGGATCAACGACCACTTCAAGTACACCCACGGCTACGGCGCCGTCGTGGCCAAGGGCAACCAGGTCAACGACAAGGGCCAGCCGGTCTTCACCGAGTCCGGCCTGCCGGCCACCGGTTCGCTGGGCGACTACCAGCAGCGGATCTACTACGGCGAGAAGACCGCCTCGTACTCGATCGTCGGCGGGACCAACCAGGAGATCGACTACACCACCGACACCGGTGAGAACAAGCAGTACCAGTACACCGGGGGCAGCGGCGTCTCGCTGGACAACCCGATCACCCGGGCCGCGTACGCGGTGAAGTTCGCCGAGCCGCAGATCCTCTACGCGGGGGCGATCACCGACGGCGCCAAGGTCATCTACGACCGGACGCCCAAGGAGCGGGTGGAGAAGGTCGCGCCGTGGCTGTCGATCGACGCCGACCCGTACCCGGTGGTCGAGAACAACCGGGTGGTCTGGGTGCTGGACGGCTACACCACCTCCGACGGCTACCCGTTCTCCTCCAAGACGACGCTGGGCACCGTCACCAAGGACTCGCTGACCAACCAGCGCGGTGAGCTGCTGACCGCCGCCAACCAGGTCAACTACATCCGCAACTCGGTCAAGGCCACCGTGGACGCGTACACCGGCGAGGTGACGCTCTACCAGTGGGACGAGAACGACCCGGTGCTGAAGACCTGGATGAAGGCCTTCCCGGACACCGTCAAGGCCAAGGCCGACATCCCGGGCACGCTGATGCCGCACCTGCGGTACCCGCAGGACATGTTCAAGGTGCAGCGCGACCTGCTCGGCCAGTACCACGTGACGGACTCCAACTCGTTCTTCAACGGCAGCGACATCTGGCAGATCCCGGTCGACCCGACCAGCGACACCAAGCAGCCGCAGCCGCCGTACTACCTCACCGTGCGGATGCCGGACCCGGCGGTCACCTCCGCCAGCTTCTCGCTGACCAGCACCTTCGTGCCGAGCGGCCGGGAGAACCTGGCGGCCTTCATGGCGGTCAGCGCCGACCCCGGGCCGGACTACGGGAAGATCCGGCTGCTCAAGGTGCCGGGGGACAGCAAGACGCTCGGCCCCAACCTGGTGCAGTCGCAGTTCAACTCGCGCCAGGAAGTGGCCCAGCAGATCACCCTGTTGAAGAGCGGCGGTGACTCGGAGCTGGAGTACGGCAACCTGCTGACCCTGCCGGTCGGCGGCGGCCTGCTCAACGTCGAGCCGGTGTACGTCCGCGGCCGCGGGGCCAAGTACCCGACGCTGCAGAAGGTGCTCGCGGTCTACGGCAACGACAACGTGGCGTTCGAGAACACCCTGGAGGAGGCGCTGAAGAAGGTCTTCGCGGGCGCCGCTCCGGCGACCACGCCCACCGCGCCGACCACCCCGGGGACGCCCACGCCGGGGACGCCCACCAGCCCCGGTACACCGACGCCCACCCCGACCGCGCCGACGCCGGGGACCGGCGGGGGCACCACTCCGGAGCTGCAGAAGGCCTGGGCGGACGTCGAGAAGGCGTACAACGACAGCCAGAACGCGTTCAAGAGCGGTGACTGGGCGGCCTACGGCCAGGCCCAGAAGGCGCTCGGGGACGCGATCAAGGCGGCCCAGGCGGCGCAGCAGAAGGCCGGCGGCACCCCCGCCGCCACGCCTTCGGCCACCGCGCCGACCGGCACCCCGCCGAGCCCCTCGGCGGGCCCGACCCCCTGAGCTGGGACAACCGATTTGATGTTCCACCCCGCGACCGTGCTATGGTTTGTTCACCGACGCGGGGTGGAGCAGCTCGGTAGCTCGCTGGGCTCATAACCCAGAGGTCGCAGGTTCAAATCCTGTCCCCGCTACTCAGTAGCACGAAGGCCCGGAGGATCATCCTCCGGGCCTTTGGCGTTTCCACCCGGGACCGGCGGGAGGCCCTCCGGTACTATCGACCGTCGCCAACGACGCCGGCATCGGGGTTTGTGGGACCCGAGTGTCGGGAAATCGACAAAGCGCCGAAGCAATTTCGTCGGCTTCGGTTCCGCGCCGCCGAATTCGGCCGGGGCAGGTGTACGCGGGTTGCGGGTGATGCGACGATGGGACACATGGGGGACGTTGCGCGGCTGCTGACCAGCCGTCGGATCCAGCGCGCCCCGTGGGGACCTCCTCGGCCGGTGGCCGGGGCCGGGTCCGTCCGGCCGCGGGCCGGGGGAGGATGCCGCGACACTCTGGGGGAGCGGGAGTCGGCATGAGGCTGATCGGCAAGAACGGGCCAGGAGCCAAGTCCGCCGCGACCACCGAGGCGGACACCGAGGGCTGGGCCGAGAGTTCCGAGAACCACCCCGGCGCCCTGCCGGCCCAGCGTACCGGCGGACTCATCGAGCGCCGGCCCGCCGGTGGCTACGGCCCCGACAGCCTGGTGCACGTCTCGGCGGGCCAGTTCGCCGCCGCCGTCGGCCCGTACGCCGCCACCACCGAGGACGAGGACGGCGGGGAGGGGCACGACCGCGCCGGGTTCGACTCCGCCAGCTTCGAGACCGCGCTGGCCGCCCGCGAGCAGGCCGCCTTGGAGACCCGGCACCGCCAGGCCGCCGACGACGGCGATCCGGACGCCGCGAGCCGGCTCGGCACCCTGCTGCTGCGCCGCGGTGACCTGGAGGACGCCGAGCCGTACCTGCGCGCGGCCGCCGCCGCCGGGCTGCGCGCCGCCGCCAACAACCTCGGCGTGCTGCTGCACCAGCAGGGTCACCGGTCGGAGGCCGCCCAGTGGTGGCGCCAGGCCGCCGTGGCCGGCAGCGCGCCCGCCGCGCACGCGCTGGGGCTGCACCTGCGGGACCAGGGCGAGGAGGAGGCCGCCGAGTACTGGCTGCACTTCGCCGCCGACCACGGCCACCCGCTCGGCGCCTACGCCCTGGGTGATCTGATGGAGCACCGGCGCGACGTGCGCGCCGAGCGCTGGTTCAAGGTCTCCGCCGACGCCGGCCACCGGGAGGCCGCCTACCGGCTGGCCCGGATGCGCGAGGCCGCGGGGGACAAGGGGACCGCCGAGACCTGGTACCGCACCGCCGCCGCGCGCGGCCACGCCCGCGCCGCACTGCGGCTCGGGGTGCTGCTGGAGGAGCGCTCCCGGGCCGACCACGCGCTGCTGGACGAGGCCGCCCGCTGGTACCGGCAGTCGGCGCAGAACGGCGAGCCGCGGGCGGCCTGCGCGCTGGGCTTCCTGCTGCGCGACTCCGGTGACCTCACCGCCGCCGCCGAGTGGTGGCAGGAGGCCGCCGAGGCCGGGGACGGCAACGCCGCCAACGCCCTGGGCGCGCTGCACGCCTCGCGCGGCCGGGCGGCCGAGGCCGAGCGCTGGTACCGCAGCGCACTGGACGCCGGTGACCAGAACGGTGCCTTCAACCTCGGGCTGCTCTGCGCCGGAGCGGGCCGCGACCAGCAGGCCGAGCAGTGGTACCGCCGCGCCGCGTACGCCGGACACCGGGAGGCCTGCAACGCACTGGCGGTGGTGCTGCTCCAGCGCGGCGACGAGTCGGGCGCCGAGCCGTGGTTCTCCAAGGCCGCCGAGGCCGGCAGCGTGGACGGCGCCTTCAACCTGGGCGTCCTGTACGCCGGGCGGGGGGACCAGCGGCAGGCGCAGGAGTGGTACGCGCGTGCCGCCGCCGAGGGCCACGGCGAGGCGGCGCTCCAACTGGCGGTGGTCCAGGAGCAGCGCGGCAACCTGGCGGGCGCGCTGGAGCGCTACCGGCAGGCGGCGGCCGGCGGATCGGCCGAGGGCGCGTTCCGGCTCGCCTCGGTGCTGGACCGGCGCGGTGACGCGGACGCCGAGGCGGAGCACTGGTACGCGGCGGCGGCCGACGCCGGCCACCGCCGGGCGCAGGTGCGGATGGGTGTGCGGGCGGCCGAGCGCGGGGCGTTGGAGATCGCGGAGAGCTGGTACCGGCGTGCGGCTGCGGCGGGCAGCCGCAGCGCCGCCTTCAACCTGGGCCTGCTGCTGGCCCGGCAGGACTGCGAGGCCGAGGCGATGCTCTGGTACACCCGGGCCGCCGACGCCGGCCACGGCCGGGCGGCGCTGCGGCTGGCCCTGCTGGCGCTGCGTCGTGGGGAGCCGGTGCAGGCGGAGAACTGGTGCCGGCGGGCCGCCGACCACGGCCCGGCCGAGGTCGCGGAGCGGGCCGGCCGTCTCCTGGGCGCGCTGCACGCGGAGTTGAGCGCGTAGCGCTCGCTCAGGGGCCGTTCGTACAGTCCGGACAGAGGCCCCGGTAGGTGATCTCGGCGCCGGTGACGGCGAAGCCGAACCGCTCGCTGTGCGGGAGGCCGGCCAGCGGGTCGCCCTGCGGCTGGACGTCGCGGATGGCGCCGCAGCCCGAGCAGATCAGGTGCTGGTGGGGCCGGTGCGCGTTGGGGTCGTACCGCTTGGCCCGGCCGTCGGTGGCGACCTCCAGCACCTCGCCGAGGCAGACCAGCTCGCCGAGCGTGTTGTAGACCGTCGCGCGGCTGATCTCGGGCAGGCGCTCCACGGCGCGGGAGTGCACCTCGTCCGCCGTGAGGTGGACGTGGTCACCGTCGAGGACCTCGGCCACGACCCGGCGCTGCGAGGTCAGCCGCCACCCACGTCCGCGAAGTCGTTCCAGCAGGTCGCTCATGCGTACAGGGTAAGTGAGGATCCGAACTTGGTTCCAGTGTTGACTTGGACAAAGTCCAAGTTAGGATCGAGTTGTTGTCACGACCGGATCACGTGGAGGCCCCGCTATGACCACTCAGGACGAACCGCGCCCCATCCTCACCACGGAGGCGGGTGCCCCCGTCGCCGACAACCAGAACACCGAGACCGCCGGCATCGGCGGCCCCGCGCTGATCCAGGACCAGCAACTCTTCGAGAAGCTGGCGCACTTCAACCGTGAGCGGATCCCGGAGCGCGTGGTCCACGCCCGCGGCGCGGCCGCCTACGGCACCTTCACCGTGACCGCCGACGTGAGCGCCTACACCCGGGCGCGCTTCCTGGGCGAGGTGGGCAAGCAGACCGAGACCTTCCTGCGGTTCTCCACCGTGGCCGGCAACCTCGGCTCCGCCGACGCCGTCCGCGACCCGCGCGGCTTCGCGCTGAAGTTCTACACCGAGGACGGCAACTACGACCTCGTCGGGAACAACACCCCGGTGTTCTTCATCAAGGACGCCACCAAGTTCCCGGACTTCATCCACACCCAGAAGCGGGACCCGTACACCGGCTCGCAGGAGGCGGACAACGTCTGGGACTTCTGGGGCCTGTCGCCCGAGGCGACCCACCAGGTGACCTGGCTCTTCGGCGACCGCGGCATCCCGGCCAGCTACCGCCACCTCGACGGCTTCGGCTCGCACACCTACCAGTGGCAGAACGAGGCCGGCGAGTACTTCTGGGTCAAGTACCACTTCAAGACCGACCAGGGCATCAAGAACCTGACGGCACAGGAGGCGGCCGCGCTCGCCGGCGAGGACCCCGACAGCCACCAGCGCGACCTGCGCGAGTCCATCGAGCGCGGCGAGTTCCCGAGCTGGACGGTCAGCGTCCAGATCATGCCGGCGGCGGACGCGGCCCAGTACCGCTTCAACCCGTTCGACCTGACCAAGGTGTGGCCGCACGCCGACTACCCGCTGGTCGAGTTCGGCACGCTGGAGCTCAACCGCAACCCCGACAACGTCTTCGCCGAGGTCGAGCAGTCGATCTTCTCGCCCTCGCACTTCGTGCCCGGCATCGGCCCGTCCCCGGACAAGATGCTCCAGGGCCGGCTGTTCGCCTACGCCGACGCCCACCGCTACCGCGTCGGCATCAACGCCGACCACCTGCCGGTGAACCGCCCGCACGCCACCGAGGCGCTCACCAACAGCCGGGACGGCTACCTCTACGACGGCCGCCACGGCCGCCGCAAGAACTACGAGCCCAACAGCTTCGGCGGCCCGGTGCAGACCGGCCGTCCGCTCTGGGCCGCCACCCCGGTCACCGGCGCCACGGGCACCCACGAGGCGCCCTCGCACGCCGAGGACGACGACTTCGTGCAGGCGGGCAACCTGTACCGGCTGATGGGCGAGGAGGAGAAGCAGCGGCTGGTCGCCAACCTGGCCGGCTTCATCGCCAAGGTGTCGGCCGACCGCGAGGACATCGTCGAGCGGGCGATCGAGAACTTCCGCCAGGCCGACGCCGACTACGGCCGCCGGCTGGAGACGGCTGTCCGGGAGCTGCGCAAGCAGAAGTAGCGGTACCCCGATGAGCCGCGGGCCCGGCGACCGGATGACCGGTCGCCGGGCCCGCAACCAGTTCGTCGCCCGCTCGCCGCTGTATCTTCGCCCGCTCGCCTCCGGGCCGCTTCGGTCCGGTGCCGACGGTCGGCGTTCCGGGCGCCGCTCGTTCCTCGCGTCGTCCTCGCTTCTTCCTTTCGGCACCGGCGCGGCCCTTCGGCACGGGGCGGGTGCGGCCGGGGCGAGCGTCAGACCTCGATGGCCGGGGTTCAGGCCTCCGGGTCGGGGTGTCCGGTCACGGCCGCTCGGGGCGGGGGCGCCCGATCGTGGTCGCGCCTGGGTCGTCAGACGCTCAGGCGGCGGAGGGCTTCGGCGTGCAGCAGGCCGTTGCTGGCCACGGCGTCCGCCCCGCCGGGGCCGGGGATGCCGTCCAGGCCGGTGAAGCGGCCGCCGGCCTCCTCGACGATGACGCAGTTCGCGGCCATGTCCCAGAGCGACAGCTCGGGCTCGGCGGCGATCTCCACCGAGCCCTCGGCGACCATCATGTACGACCAGAAGTCCCCGTAGGCACGGGTGCGCCAGCAGGCCCGGGTGAGGTCCAGGAACGGTTCGAGCCGGCCGCGCTCCTCCCAGCCGGAGAGCGAGGAGTAGGAGAACGAGGCGTCCTCCAGCCGGGAGACACCGGAGACGTGGATCCGGGAGGCCTTGGTCAGGCTGCGGCCGGCGAACGCGCCGAGGTCCTTGGCCGCCCACCAGCGGCGGTTCAGCGCCGGGGCGGAGACGATGCCCACCACCGGGCGCTCCACGCCGTCCGGGCCGTCCTCCAGCAGCGCGATCAGGGTGGCCCAGACCGGTACGCCGCGGATGTAGTTCTTGGTGCCGTCGATCGGGTCGATCACCCAGCGGCGCGGGCCGGTGCCCTGCAGGCCGAACTCCTCGCCGAGCACCGCGTCGCGCGGGCGGGCGCGCTGCAGCACGCTGCGCACCAGCTCCTCGGCGGCCTTGTCGGCGTCGCTGACCGGGGTGAGGTCGGGCTTGGTCTCGATCTTCAGGTCGAGGGCGCGGAAGCGCTCCAGGGTGACCGAGTCGGCCGAGTCGGCGAGGACGTGGGCGAGTCGGAGATCGTCGTGATAGTCGGCCATGGTCGAAACCCTAGCGAGCCCCACCCGATCGGGACAGTCGGGCTCGCGGAGCGGACCGCGGGTGCCCTCAGTGCGCCGATCCGCTCAGTTGGAGCCCGATCACACCGGCGATCACCAGGGAGATCGAGACCAGCTTGAGCACCGAGGTGGTCTCGTCCAGGAAGACCATGCCGTAGATCGCGGTGCCGGCCGCGCCGATGCCGGTCCAGACCGCGTAGGCCGGACCGACCGGCAGGCTCTTCAGGGAGAGGGTGAGCAGGCCGAAGCTGCTGAGGGCGAAGACGCAGAAGCTGATGGTGGGCCAGAGCTTGGTGAAGCCTTCACTGAGCTTGAGGTTGATCGCGAAGCCGGTCTCCAGCAGGCCGGCCAGGATCACCAGGGCCCATGCCATCGCGTGCTCTCCCTGTCGATCGTCGGGTCGGGCCGTGATCCGGCCCGACTTTCCTATGATCACCAGGCTGGCCCACTCCGACACCTCGAACGACCGAAAACGGCCGGGGCCGGCGCCGTCAGTCGCCCTCGCGGGCCTCCTTGCTCGCGAGCAGCCGGCGCAGCGAGTACAGCCGGGCCTGCTCCGCGTGGCCGTCCGCGATCCAGGCGTCCAGCGCGCAGTCCGGCTCGTCGTGGCTGCACGCGCGCGGGCAGTCCGCGGTGCCGGGCTCCAGGTCGGGGAAGGCGTGGATGACCCGGGACGGGTCGATGTGCGAGAGGCCGAAGGAGCGGAAGCCCGGGGTGTCGATCACCCAGCCCGGGTCGAGCGCCTTCTTCGAGCCCGGCTTGGCGCCCGGGGGCGGCGGCAGCCGCAGCGCCAGCGCCGAGACGGTGGTGTGCCGGCCGCGGCCGGTCACCGCGTTGACCACCCCGGTGGTCCGCTGGTGCAGCGGCACCAAGGCGTTGACCAGGGTGGTCTTGCCGACGCCGGAGTGCCCGATGAACACCGTCGAGCGTCCGCGCAGGTGCTCCCGGACGGCCTCGGCGCCCTCGGTGGCGAGTTCGTCCCGCCGGGTCACCACGTAGTCGATGCCGAGCGGCGCGTAGGCCTCCAGCAGCGGCTCGGCCGGTGCCAGGTCGGACTTGGTGAGCACCAGGAGCGGCTCCATGCCGGCGTCGTACGCGGCCACCAGGCAGCGGTCGATCAGCCGGGGCCGGGGCTCCGGGTCGGCCAGCGCGGTGACGATGGCCAGCTGCTGGGCGTTGGCGACGACGATCCGCTCGAACGGGTCGTCGTCGTCCGCGGTCCGGCGCAGCACCGAGCTGCGCTCCTCGACCCGGACGATCCGGGCCAGGGTGTCGGCGTCCCCCGAGAGGTCGCCGACGATGTTGACGATGTCCCCGACGACGACGCCCTTGCGGCCCAGTTCCCGGGCCTTCATGGCGACGATCTCGCGCTCCTGCTTCGTCCCGACATCCAGCAGGCAGGTCAGCCGGCCGCGGTCGACAGTGAGCACCATCGCCTCGGCCGCGTCGTCGTGCTTGGGCCGGATCCGGGTTCGCGGCCGGGAGCCCCGGCGCGCGGGGCGGTTGCGGATGTCGTCCTCGTCGGCGTCCTTGCCGTAGCGGCGCATGTGCCCAGTCTCCCGCTCAGCCGCCCACCACTGCCCCGCCGAGCAGCTCGTCCCACATCTTGGGGAAGTCCGGCAGGGTCTTGGCGGTGGTGGCCACGTTCTCCACCTGGACGCCCTCGACGGCCAGGCCGATCACGGCGGCGGCGGTGGCCAGGCGGTGGTCCTCGTAGGTGTGGAAGACGCCGCCGCGCAGCGCGCGCGGGCGGATCCGCAGACCGTCCTCGGTCTCGGTGACGTCGCCGCCGAGGTCGTTGATCTCCTTGGCCAGCGCGGCCAGCCGGTCCGTCTCGTGCATCCGCAGGTGGGCGATGCCGTACAGGTGGGACTCGGAGTCGGCGAGCGCGGCGACGGCGGCGATCACCGGGGTCAGCTCGCCGACGTCGTGCAGGTCCGCCTCGATGCCGTGGATCCGGCCGGTGCCGGTGAACTGCAGGCCTTCGTCGGTGAACTCGCAGACGCCGCCCATCTGCGTGTAGATGCCGCGCAGCTGGTCACCGGGCTGGGTGGTGTGCTTCGGCCAGTCGCGGACGGTCACCCGGCCGCCGGTCACCAGCGCGGCGGCGAAGAACGGCGCCGCGTTGGAGAGGTCCGGCTCGACCACCATGTCGCGGCCGAGCAGGGCGCCGGGGGTGACCCGCCAGACGTCCTTCTCGCCGCCGTCCTCCGGGGCGTCCACCTGGGCGCCGGCCAGTCGCAGCATCTCGACCGTCATCCGGATGTGGGGCAGCGAGGGGACCGGCCCGCCGACGTGGCGGACCTCCACGCCCTGGTTGTACCGGGCGCCGGAGAGCAGCAGGGCGGAGACGAACTGCGAGGAGGAGGAGGCGTCCAGCTCGACCACGCCGCCGTCCAGCGCGCCGGTGCCGTGCACGGTGAGCGGGAAGGCGCCGCGGCCGCCGTCCTCGATCCGGGCGCCGAGCGCGCGCAGGGCGTTGATCACGCCGTGCTGGGGGCGCTCGTAGCTGCGCGGGTCGCCGTCGAAGTGCACCGGGCCGTCGGCGAGCACGGCGAGCGGGGGGAGGAAGCGCATGACCGTGCCGGCGTTGCCGACGTCGACGGAGGCCGGGCCGCGCAGCGCGGGCGCCGGGATGACCCGCCAGGCCTCGCCGCCGCCGATGCCGCCGGAGTCGTTGTTGACCTGCTCCTCGATGCCGACGCCGAGCGCCCGCAGGCCGTCGGCCATCAGCTGGGAGTCGCGGCTGCGCAGCGGGCGCCGCACCCAGCCGGGTTCGGTGGAGAGGGCGGCCAGCACCAGAGCCCGGTTGGTGACCGACTTGGAGCCGGGGATGGTGACGGTGGCGTCAACGGGGGTGGTCGCGACGGGGGCGGGCCACAGGGTCTCGGTCATGGGGGCAAGTTTAGGGGCCGTACGGGAACTGTCGGCTCCGCGGCCGGATGCCGGAACGGCTCAGCGCGGCGGCAGCAGCCAGCTCGCGCCGAGCGCCAGGCAGGCCAGCGCGGTGATCAGGAAGAGGGCGACCCAGGCGAGGCCGGGTACACCGGTGAGCCGGGCCAGCTGGTCGGCGTCGGAATCCGGGGCCTGGCCGCGCCGCCGCTGGTACTGCAGTTCCAGTACCGGGCGGACGGCGCCGAACAGCAGGAACCAGCTGCCGAGCGAGGCGAAGCCGGCCTGGACGTCGGTGCTGCCGAACCAGGAGACCAGGAAGAACGCGCCGCCGGCGAGGACGACGGTGAGGAACCCGAAGGCGTTGCGGATCCGGACCAGCAGCGCCAGCAGCAGGGCGATCGCCAGCCAGAGCAGCAGGGTGATCCGGTCGGCCGCGAGCAGTGCGGCGGAGCCGAGGCCGAGCAGCGCGGGGGCGGTGTACCCGGCGGCGGCGGTGAGCACCATGCCCGGACCGGTGGGGCGGCCGTAGGAGAGGGTCACCCCGGAGGTGTCCGAGTGCAGCCGGATGCCCGCGAGCTTGCGGCCGGTGACGCGCGCGACCAGGCCGTGGCCGCCCTCGTGGGCGATGGTGACGGCGTTGCGGGCGAACCGCCAGAACGGGCGGACGGCCACGACCAGCAGCGCGACGGCGCCGGTGACCAGGGTGAGCCAGTCGGACGGGGCGGGCTGGGTGCCGGTGACGCGGTCCCACACCTCGCCGATGCTCTGTACGTCCATGCCCGCTCCCCGCTCTCGTCCGGCCCGCCCGGGTGCCTCCGTCGGCCCTGCCCGGGGTGGCAGCCTCCCATGCGGGGACGACCGGGCGGGAGCCGGTGGTTCGGACTTCGGGATGAGGAAGTGCTGAGAGCGGCGGCCGTGGCAAGCTGACGGCATGTGCGGTCGCTTCGCCTCCAGCAGCCAGCCCGAGGACCTCGTCGAGCTCTTCGGCGTCCAGCAGTGGGACCCGGCCGAGACCCTGGCCCCCAGCTGGAACGTCGCGCCCACCGAGCGCGCCTTCGTGGTGCTGGAGCGGCAGCGCAGGGGTGAGCCGGCGCCGGTCCGGCAGCTGCGGGTGCTGCGCTGGGGGCTGGTGCCGCAGTGGGCGAAGTCCCCGGAGACCGCGGTGAAGATGATCAACGCCCGCGCCGACACCGTGCACGAGAAGCCCTCGTACCGGCAGGCCTTCGCCTCCCGGCGGTGCATCCTGCCGGTCGACGGCTACTACGAGTGGCAGACCCTGCCGGGCGAGCGCGGCAAGCCCCGCAAGAAGCCCTTCTTCGTCTCCCGGGCCGACGGGGGGCCGCTGGCACTGGCCGGGCTGTACGAGTTCTGGCGCGACCGGGCGGTGCCCGCCGACCACCCGGAGGCCTGGCTGGTGACCTTCACCGTGGTCACCACCGAGGCGGAGGAACTGCTCGCCCCGATCCACGAGCGGATGCCGCTCTTCCTGGACCGGGAGTCCTACGACGACTGGCTGGACCCGGGGCAGGACGACCCGGACGCGATAGGCCGGCTGCTGGTCCCCCCGCCGCCCGGCGCGCTGCTGGCCACGCCCGTCTCGCCGGCGGTCGGCAGCATCCGCAACAACGGCCCGGAACTGACCCGGCCGTGGGCCGAGGTCGAGCACGAGACGACCCTGTTCTGACCTCCGGGCCCGCCGCCGCCCGGATGACGCCCCCTCAGCACCGCCCCCTTCCGAGCACTGGAGCCCACGTCGTGACGCAGGAACTCGTCCCCACCCCCGTCGGGGACGCCCGGATCAGCTACCACCGGGCGGACGCCCCGAGGGCGGTGCTGGCGCTCGGGCACGGCGCCGGCGGCGGGATCGGGGCGCGCGACCTGGTGGCCCTGGCCGGGGCGCTGCCGGAGCGGGGGATCACGGTGGCGCTGGTCGAGCAGCCCTGGCGGGTGGCCGGGAAGCGGCTGGGGCCGGCGCCCAGGACCCTGGACGCCGGGTGGACGCCGGTGGCCGAGCACCTCGCCGGGCAGGGGGTGCCGCTGGTGGTCGGCGGGCGCAGCGCGGGGGCCCGGGTGGCCTGCCGGACGGGCGCCGCCACCGGCGCGGTCGGGGTGCTGGCGCTGGCCTTCCCGCTGCACCCGCCGGGCAAGCCGGAGAAGAGCCGGGCCGAGGAGCTGCTGGAGTCGGGGCTGCCGACGCTGGTGGTGCAGAGCGTGGCGGATCCGTTCGGCGGGCCGGCGGAGTTCCCGGCGCTGCCGGCCGGGCACGAGCTGGTGCCGGTGCCCTACGGCAGCCACGGCTTCGAGGTGCCCAAGCGGGAACCGGCGGGACAGGACGAGGTGCTGGAGCTGATCACCGCGGCGGCCGGCGACTGGCTGCTCGGCCTGCTCTGACCTGCCGGGGAACGGACGGTCGCCGCCCGCTCACCCGGACGAGCGAGAACCTGCCGGGGAGCGGGAATGCGGGCGCCCCCGGCATGGTTGACATCCTCGTCAGCTTGAGTCCCGGGTGGAAGGCAGCACAGATGGGTTCGATCGCGTGCCCCGAGCGGCCCGAGGAGCGTGCGGCCTCCTCGGCGTTCGCCCCCTCATGGTCGGAGTGGCTTGTCGCGGGCGAGAAGCCCGTCAGCCCGATATCCTCCATTTCGGGGCGGCCCGCCGTGGGCCGCCATGCCGAGGAGGTGGGTCCGGTCGTCGGGACCGAGCACGAGGCCGAGCCGGGCCGGGGCCCGGAGGAGAGTCTGCCCGAGGGCGAGGCGCTCACCGGTGAGGAGCTGGCCGAGGCGATCGGTGAGGACACCTTCCGCGTGTCCGCGACGGAGAGCGAGGAGGCCCGGCGGGAGCGCTTCGAGCGCGACGCCCTGGGCTACCTGGACCCGATGTACTCGGCCGCGCTGCGGATGACCCGCAACCCGGCCGACGCGGAGGACCTGCTCCAGGAGGCGTTCGCCAAGGCGTACGCGTCGTTCCACCAGTTCCGCGAGGGCACCAACCTCAAGGCCTGGCTGTACCGCATCCTCACCAACACGTTCATCAACTCGTACCGCAAGAAGCAGCGGGAGCCCCAGCGGACCGCCGCCGAGGAGATCGAGGACTGGCAGCTGGCCCGGGCCGAGTCGCACATGTCGACCGGTCTGCGCTCCGCCGAGACCCAGGCGCTCGACCACCTCCCGGACAGCGACGTGAAGGACGCCCTCCAGGCCATCCCGGAGGAATTCCGGATCGCCGTCTATCTCGCGGACGTAGAGGGCTTTGCGTACAAGGAGATCGCGGACATCATGGGTACTCCCATCGGTACGGTGATGTCCCGGCTGCACCGTGGCCGTCGTCAGCTGCGCGGCATGCTGGAGGACTACGCCCGTGAGCGCGGGCTGGTTCCGGCCGGTGGCGGGGCAGGGCAGGAAGCGAAGGGCTCGGGCTCATGAGCTGCGGCGATCCGCACGACACCGAGTGTGGCGAGGTCCTCGACCACCTCTACGAATTCCTCGACAACGAGATGGCCGAGGGCGACTACGCCAAGCTGCGGGTGCACTTCGAGGAGTGCTCGCCCTGCCTGGAGAAGTACGGCCTGGAGCAGGCCATCAAGGCCCTGATCAAGCGGTGCTGCGGGTGCGACGACACCCCGGCCGACCTGCGGGGCAAGGTGCTGGCCAGGATCGACTCGATCCGCTCCGGTCAGCGGTCGGGCGAGGCGGTGGTGGTCGCCGTCGACGCCACGGTCGAGGCGCACGGTGACGTGGCCGGCCAGGTCCGGCCGTCGGCGAAGGCCTCCGCCGAGGCGGTGGCCAGGCCCGGTACACCGGTCGAGGCGGGCGCTCCGGCCGAGTGAGGGTGCGGCCCTCCCGCAGCGGGCCGTCCACCTGAGGACCCAGCGACCCCCGGAGCGTGTGCTCCGGGGGTCGCCCCCTTCCTGCTTGCGTGCGCCGTCACTCGTTCGAGTGAGTTGGTGGTGCGCCAACTGCGGCATTCCGCGATCATGCGTCCCCACGCCGGAACAGCGGCCTATCCTCCTGACGGACACTCACCGCCGGTAGCCCGGTGGGCTGAGCGCGGAGCGGGCCAGGACGGCGGGGAGGTCGAGATCGCTACCGACAGTGGAGACACGGACCTGCCGACGGGCGCGGTGTGCTATCTCGTGGCCGTCCCACTGGCGGCGCTCTGCTGTCTGGCGCCGCTGCTTCCACTGCCGGCCCCGGTGCGGGTACCGCGCTGGCTCGGCTCACCCGTGGACTGGCCCAAGGTCGGCCTGCTGGCCTTCCTGCACGGCTGCTGGGAGTCGCTCGCCCAGGGGCAGGCCACCCCCTGCCGGCGGATGCTGCGGGCGCTGCTGCGCCGGCCGCCGCTGCCGGTCCGGCCGCCGGCCCGGCCGCTCGCCAACGCCTTCTTCCCGGTGCTGTTCGCCGGGGTCCTGATGCTGGCGCCGGCCGCCGCCGCCCTGGTCGCGGTGCCGATCGCGCTGTTCGGCGACACCGAACCGGACTGCCGGCGGCGCCAGGTGTGGAACGGCGCGCAACTCGCCCTCTCCGCCTTCGCCGCCTCGGCGGTCTTCCACCTGCTCGCCGGGCCGCAACTGCTGCTCGGCTCCCGCTTCCCGGCCGCGCTGCTGCCCGGGTTCGCCGCCCTCGCCGCGTTCTGCCTGACCAACGGGGTGCTGGTGGGCGGCATGCTGGTGCTGGCCGAGGGCCGGCGGGCGGGCGTCCTGCTGCGCGGCCCGGCCGCCGCGCTCGGGCTGCCTGTTCTGGTGCACGCGGCCGGCGGGCTGATGGTCGCGGTGCTCTGGCAGGGCCCGTACGGAGCCTTCGCGGCACTGCTCGCCCTGCTGCCGCTCTCGATCTCGGCCTGGGTCTTCGCCCAGGGCCACCGTGAGCGGGACGCCCATCAGGCCACCGTCCGGGCGCTGGTGCAGGCCGTCGAGATCAAGGACTCCTACACCCGGGGCCACAGCGAACGGGTCGGCAAGGCGGCGGTGCTGATCGCCGGTCAGCTGGGAATGGAGGCGGAGCGGCTGCGCACCCTGCGGTTCGCGGGGATCCTGCACGACGTCGGCAAGCTCGGCGTCGCCACCGAGCTGCTGCGCAGAAACGGTCCCCTCGACGAGGCCGAGCGGCGGGCCGTCGAGGTGCACCCGGTGCACGGGTACGAGCTGGTGCGGGGGATCGCCTTCCTCGGCGAGGCGCACGCCGGCATCCTGCACCACCACGAGCGGATGGACGGCCGGGGCTACCCGAGCGGGCTGGCCGGCGAGCAGATCCCGGAGTTCGCGCGGATCATCTCGGTCGCCGACGCCTTCGACTCGATGACCTCCACCCGGTCCTACCGGCGCGGGCGGCCGGTCACCGAGGCGGTCGCGGAGCTGGAGCGCTGCTCGGGCAGCCAGTTCGACCCGGTGATGGTCCGGGCGCTGGTCGACGCGCTCACCGTGCACGACTGGCAACCGGTGCTGCCGCCCTCCGAGGACTGCATCCGGGCGGTGCCCGACATCCCGCTCGGTGTGCCCGAACCGGTGCGGGCGGGTCCGCGCCGGTTGCCCGCCCAGGGCGGCACCGTGCCGACGGCCGGACCCTCGTGAGCGGCGGCCCGCCGGCGGGCGGGGCGGCCGCGGTGCACGCCGGGGCCGTCGTCCTGCTGGCGTTCGCGTTCGGCGCGGTGGCGGTCCGCGGCATGGCCGAACCCGGGGTGGCCCTGGCCTTCACCGTGCTGATCGCGCTCGGCGAGTGCGTCCGGATCACTCTTCCGGGCGATCGCGAACAGGCGCCGATCGGCGCGGCCGGTGCGCTGGCGTACGCCCTGCTGGGGCCGCTGCGCGGGCTGCCGACCGCGCACGGCGTGCTCCAGGCGGTCGCGGTGACCGGCGCGGGCCTGCTGCTCGCCCTGCTGCCGGCGGTGGCGCTGCCCAAAGGCGTCCGGTGCCACCGCCCGGCGCCGTGGCGGGACCCGGCCCGGCTCGACGGCGCCGCCCGGCGGCTGCTCGGGGCGGGGTTCGCGGCCGCGATCTTCCAGCCGCTCTACAACGGCGGAGTGGTCGACCGGTTCTCGGCGGACGGTCCCGCGTACGGGGTCTTCCTCGCGCTGGTGGCGGCGCTGGCCGCGCTCTGCGACGCCACCCTGGCGGCGGTGCTGCGGCGGGCCCGGAGCGGGTTGCGGTTCCCGGCGGCGCTGGAGGACGAGCTGCGGTCGCTGTTCGGGATCGGCTCGGCGATCGCGGCCACCGGGATGCTGGTCAGCCTCGCGGCGGGCGAGGTCGGGCTCTGGGCGCTGCCGCTGTTCTGCGCGCCGCTGCTGCTGGCGCAGGTGTCGTTCCGGCGGGCCGCCGCCGTCCGGGCCACCACCGGGCAGACCATCGCCAGCCTGGCCAAGGCCACCGAGGTGGCCGGCTACACCCCGCGCGGCCACGCCCGCCGGGTCGCCGACACGGCGTGCGCGGTCGGCCGTGAGCTGGGGCTGAGCACCCGCGAGCTCGCTCTGCTGGAGTACGCGGCACTGATGCACGACATCGGGCAGCTGTCACTGGTGGAGCCGGTGCCGGGAGGGGCGACGGCGCTGCTCCCGGAGGAGGAACAGCGGCGGATCGCCCGGCTGGGCAGTGAGGTGATCCGGCGGACGGGGGTGCCGCGGCAGGTGGCCGAGCAGGTCGCCCGGCTGGCGGACCCCTGGCAGGGGCGGCCGGACGGGGACGAGCCGGCGGTCCCGCTCGCGGCGCGGATCATCCGGGTGGCGAACGCGCACGACGACCTGCTGACGGCCGCGCGGGGGCGTGGGGTGGGGGAGGCGGTGGGGCGGTTGGAGGTGTTGGAGGTGCTGCGGCTGGGGCGGGGGCGGATCTACGACGGGCGGGTGGTGGACGCGCTGGTGAGGGTGCGGGGGTAGCGGCGGGGCGTCCGGGGCGGGGGGTTGAGGGGGTTGGGGTTGAGGTGGGGCGCCGGGGCGGGCAGGCTGGGTAGGGGCGGGCGCCGGGAGCGGGCGGAAGCACGGTTGTGGGGAGCGCGGGCGGCGGCGGGCGTGGTTGGATGCGGTCGTAGCGTGGAACACCGACCCGGGGCACCGGGCCCGTGGCGCGGGAGCGGATACGGGACTTGAGCGGACGACGACGGCAGGGACGAACGTGAGGATCTTCCACCGGGCACGGCACCGGCCGTCCGCCACCTGGCGGCAGACGACCGATCGGGCTTTCACGCTGATCGGCGACGGCCGGTACGAGGACGCGGGTGCCCTGCTGGTGATGGCGGCCGATCTGGAGCCGTGGCTGTCGGACTCGTGGTTCAACCTCGCACTGCTGCACAAGTTCCGGCGGGACTGGGAGCAGGCCCGGGCGGCCGGGCTGCGCGCGGTGGCCCTGCTGGACCGGGAGCAGGGCGCCCCCGACTGGTGGAACCTCGGGATCACGGCGACGGCTCTGCAGGACTGGCCGCTGGCCCGCCGGGCCTGGCAGGCGTACGGGCTGCGGCTGCCGGGGGGCGCCGGTGCCGGCTCCCAGCCGGACGGCCCGGTCAGTCTGGACCTGGGGACGACGCCGGTGCGGCTGTCGCCGGACGGGGAGTCCGAGGTGGTGTGGGGGCGGCGGCTGGACCCGGCGCGGATCGAGGTGCTGTCCATCCCGCTGCCGTCCTCCGGCCGCCGCTGGGGCGAGGTGGTGCTGCACGACGGCGCCCCGCACGGTGAGCGGGTGACCGACGGGGTGGCCTACCCGGTGTTCGACGAGATCGAGCTGTGGGCGCCCTCCCCGGTACCGACCTACGTGGTGCTGCTGCAGGCCGCCACGGCGGCGGACCGGGACGCCCTGGAGAGGCTGGTCGCGGACGCGGGCTACGCGGCGGAGGACTGGACGTCCTCGGTGCGGCTGCTCTGCCGGGCGTGTTCGGAGAGCCGGATGGCCTCCGACGACGGGCACACCGCGCACCACGATCCGCACGACGACGGGGACGCGGCCCACCCGGGGCACCTGAGCCACCTGAGCCAGGGCGCGGGCGGGATGTCCTGGCTGGTGGAGCGGGAGTGCGGGATCGCGGCGCCGGCCGCGCTGGTGCGTGCACTGCTGGACCGCTGGGTGGCGACGGCCCCGGGGACGCGGGCATATCGGGATCTCGAAGAAGTCTGCTGAGCGGGCGGCTTACCCTTGATCGGTACGGCCAGACAGTCCAGGGAAGCGGAAGACAAGCAGCGATGGCGGAGCAGCACGACCACCAGCACGACCACGACCACGACCACCAGCACGACCACGAGCACGAGCACGGGTCCGCGCAGGGCGAGGCCCAGCCGGTGAAGGTGGTCGGCGAGGAGCCGGACCTCTCGAAGGGCACCGCGCGTCCGATCACCGTGTACGGCAACCCGGTGCTGCACCGGGAGGTCAAGACCGTCACGGCCTTCGACGGCGAGCTGTCGGCGCTGATCGACGACATGTTCCAGTCGATGTACGCGGCCGAGGGCGTGGGCCTGGCCGCCAACCAGATCGGCGTGGACCTCAAGGTCTTCGTCTACGACTGCCCGGACGACGAGGGCGTGCGCCACATCGGCCACGTCGTCAACCCGGTGCTGGAGGAGCTGCCGGCCGGCAGCAAGCGGGTGCTGGACGACGGCAACGAGGGCTGCCTGTCGGTGCCGACCGCGTACGCCGAGCTGGCCCGGCCGGACTACGCCGCGGTGACCGGGCAGGACAAGGACGGCAACCCGATCCGGGTCGAGGGCACCGGTTTCTTCGCGCGCTGCCTGCAGCACGAGACCGACCACCTGTTCGGGTTCCTCTACATCGACAAGCTGTCGAAGCGGGACCGCAAGGACGCGCTGCGGCAGATGGCCGAGGGCACCCCGCGCTACGCGACCGCCCCGAACGCCTGACCGTCCGTCGAAGGCCGGTGCGGGGGACCGCACCGGCCTTCGTGCCGCCCGGCCTCCTACGGGAGGAAGAGCCACTCCGGGCCGTAGCTGAAGCGGGGGTCGGCGGGGAGCTTGACGGCGTTGATCTGCTGGGCGGTGAGGCGCAACTCGCGCATCAGCGAGATCGCCCCGCCGATCGAGCCGGCCCCGTCGGCGCCCCAGGCGTGCTGGAGGGCGCCCAGCATGGCGCTGTAGTCCTGGTTGAAGGTACGCAGGAGGCCCGCGGTGGTCTCGTCGGGCTCGTTGCCGGGGGAGTTGGCCCAGCCGCCCCGGGGGACCCGGGCGACCGGCGAGGTGTCCGGCAGCGGGACGTCGGGGCCGATGAAGTCGAACTTCTGGGTGCGGGGGTCGAGGACGAACTTCCGGCCGACCGCGATCTCCTTGAAGGCGTAGTAGTGGGCGAGTTCGCCCGGGGCGCCGGGGAAGGGGTTGTCCGGGGAGGCGTCGGTGCCCTCGCCCTGGGTCTGGATGACGTGGATGGCGTTCAGCACGTCGTCGACGGTGTTCATCGCGACGATGTCGTTGCCGGCGCCGTGGCCCGACCCGAGCGGGAAGGTCACCTGCCGCTGCCCGGTGAGCAGGTGGGCGAACCTGGGGAAGACGGAGGCGATGCGCTGGTAGAAGGCGCCGATGGTGTTGCCGTCGGCGGCGAAGGCGAGCGGGTGCTCGGGCTTCTCGATGTCGGAGAAGAGGCCGGCCGACTCGCGGCTCAGCCCGCTGAGGAAGACGTCGAGGTCGGGGTTGACACCGCCGGGGAGCCGGCCGGGGTACTTCGGGACGGTGAGCGGATCCGTGAGGACGACGTCGCCGCCGATGCTGGTGAGCATGTTGCAGACGAGGCCGAAGTGGGACATCTCGTCGAAGACGATCTCGCGAATGGTGTGGCGGACCGGCTTGCCGTTGTCCGGGTCGGTGATCGACCAGAGGGCGGTGGCGTAGGGCGGGATGGTGGAGAGCTCCAGCATGATCGCCCGCTGGAGCGCGTCCTTGAGCTCCCGCTCGGTCCAGTCGTCCTCCGTCACGTTCATGAGTTGGACGATCGCGTCGCTCTCGTAGTCCAGCATCGTGGTCACGGGTGCCCCTTTCGTTCGGCTGTCGCCGGACGGTAGCCGGGGGCGGATCGTGTACGGACGCGTGTCGTCGGTGTGGCCCGGGGGTTCATCCGGACGGGCGGCGCGGGCCCACCGCCGCCTGCCCACCGCCGCTGTACCGGCCGGGCTCAGCGCTTGGTGGCGTCCACGATGACCGGTGTGCCGTTGGAGCCGCAGGGGCTGGCGTAGACGGGGTTCTTCTCGGCGGCGGCCTTGAACGCCTCGATGCACTGGCTCAGCAGGATCTTGTCGGTGAGCGAGTTGGCGATCGCGGTGTTGGCGGCGGCGGTGCTGTCGGCCTCGATCTTGCGCTTCTCGGCCTCGGCCTTGGCCGTGCGTACGGCCGCCTCCGCCTGGGCGGTGGTCTGGTCCTGCTGGATCTTCTGGTCGATGGCCTTCTGCAGGCCGTCGCTGGGGCGGACGTTGCGCAGGTTGACGCCGTTGACGAGGATGCCGCGCGGGGCGAGCCGGGCGGTGATCAGCTTGTCGATCTCGGAGGCGACCGCCTCCCGCTGCGAGCTGTAGCCCTCGACGCTGGTGTGGCGGGCGAAGACGTTGCGGACGATCTCCCGGCTGTCCGGGTAGACCAGGCGCTGCTGGACGGCGTCGGCGCTGCCGGCCAGCTTGAACAGCTCCGAGGTGTGCTCGGGGTCGATCGACCACTTCACCGTGAGGTCGGCGTACAGCACCCCGCCCTCGGAGGAGCGGACCTCGACGGTGGAGTCGCCGGTCAGGTCGAGATCGACGGGCCGGGTCGAGAAGGTGGTCACGTCGGTCAGCGGTGACTTGAAGTGGAGCCCGGGCTGCCAGGTGCGGCCGACCTTGCCGAGGCTGGTGGGCACCGCGACCTCGGTCGGCTCGACCACGTGGACGAAGGTGGTGAGCCCCAGCAGCAGTCCGAGGGCGCCGGTGAGGATGCCGCTGAGGGTGAGCGGCCAGGAACCGACCTTGCGCCACCGCAGGAGGAGCAGGCTGACGCCGACGGCCAGGAACAGCAGGGACAGGATGAGCATGGTGGGGTCCCTCGGACTGGAGTGATCAAGGCGGACGGCCGCAGCCTAGGAGCCCGGTCCACACTCCGAGGCGGCTTCAGATGATGTTCATATGATCAGCCCCTCGCATTGGCCATCGGCGTCCGCGAGGTGGGCGCCGGGGCCGATTCCGGTGGCCCTTCGGCCGACCGGAAACGCCAGTGGTGCCCCGCACGGGCTGTGACCGTGCGGGGCACCACGGGGGCGACGCTGTTCGGATCCGACGGCCGGGCCGCCGCCGGTGAGGTCGCCGACCTCACCGGCGCCGGCGCGGCCGCCTGCGGAGCGGGGCGCTCTAGAAGTCGTCGTCGAAGGCGACGGAGCCCTCGACGGCGACCTGGTACGCCGACACCCGGCGCTCGAAGAAGTTGGTCAGCTCCTGGACGTTCTGCAGCTCCAGGAACCCGAACGGGTTGGTGGAGCCGTAGCGGATCGGCAGGCCGAGCCGGGCGAGGCGCTGGTCGGCCACGGCCTGCAGGTACTCGCGCATGGACTCGGTGTTCATGCCCGGCAGGCCGTCACCGCAGAGGTCCTGGGCGAACTGGAGCTCGGCCTCGACGGCCTCCTCCAGCATCTCCGTCACCTGCTGGGCCATCCTGTCGTCGAAGAGGTCGGGCTCCTCCTCGCGCACGGTGTCGACCACCGACATCGCGAAGTCCATGTGCATGGACTCGTCGCGGAACACCCAGTTCGTCCCCGTCGCCAGGCCGTGCAGCAGGCCGCGGCTGCGGAACCAGTACACGTACGCGAAGGCGCCGTAGAAGAACAGGCCCTCCACGCAGGCCGCGAAGCAGATCAGGTTCAGGAGGAACGCGCGGCGGTCGTCCTTGCTCCGCAGCGAGTCGATGTGGTCGACCGCGTTCATGTACTTGAAGCAGAACTGGGCCTTCTGGTGGATGGAGGGGATGTTCTCCACCGCGGCGAAGGCCGCGTTGCGGTCCTCGGGGTCGGGCAGGTAGGTGTCGAGCAGCGTCAGGTAGAACTGGACGTGCACGGCCTCCTCGAACAGCTGCCGGGACAGGTAGAGCCGGGCCTCGGGGGAGTTGATGTGCTTGTAGAGGCTCAGCACCACGTTGTTGGAGACGATCGAGTCACCGGTCGCGAAGAAGGCGACCAGCCGGCCGATCATGTGCCGCTCGCCCTCGCTGAGCTTGGCGAGGTCGGCGACGTCGGAGTGCAGGTCCACCTCCTCGACGGTCCAGGTGTTCTTGATCGCGTCCCGGTACCGGTCGTAGAACGACGGGTAGCGCATCGGGCGCAGGGTCAGCTCGAAGCCGGGGTCGAGCAGCATCTTCTCGCGGTCGGGCCGGTCGTCGGGGGTGGTGCTCACTGGCAGGCCTCGCAGGACTCGGGGTTCTCCAGGGAGCAGGCCAGCGCGGCCTCCTCCTCCGGGCTGAGGGTCGGGGACGCCACCGGCACGGGCGCGGCGGCGCGGGCGGTGCCCGAGGCGGCCTGGGCGATCCGGGTCGCCGGCCGCGACCGCAGGTAGTAGGTGGTCTTCAGCCCGACCTTCCAGGCGTACGCGTACATCGAGCTGAGCTTGCCGATGGTCGGCGCCGCCATGAAGAGGTTCAGCGACTGGCTCTGGTCGATGTACGGCATCCGGGCGGCGGCCAGGTCGATCAGCGCGCGCTGCGGGAGCTCCCACGCCGTGCGGTACAGCGAACGCACCTCGGCGGGCAGCCAGTTGAGGTCCTGCACGGAGCCGTTGGCGTCGCGCAGCGCGTCCCGGGTCTGCTGGTCCCAGACCTCCAGCTCCTTCAGCTCGCGCACCAGGTACGGGTTGACCTGGAGGAACTCGCCGGAGAGGGTCTCGCGCTTGAACAGGTTGGAGACCTGCGGCTCGATGCACTCGTAGACACCGGCGATCGAGGCGATCGTGGCGGTGGGGGCGATGGCGAGCAGCAGCGAGTTGCGCAGACCGGTCTCGGCGATCCGGGCGCGCAGCGCCTCCCAGCGCTCGGCCCACTGCGGGGCGGCCGAGCCGAAGTGGTCGATGTGCAGCTCGCCGCGGGCGGCGCGGGTCTCGCCGTACGCCTCGTGGCGGCCCAGCTGCTCGGCCAGGTCGGCGGAGCGCTCGTACGCGGTGAGCATGATGCGCTCGGAGATCAGGGTGGAGAGGGTCTTCGCCTCGGCGGAGTCGAAGTCCAGGCGGAGCTTGAAGAAGACGTCCTGCAGGCCCATCACGCCGAGGCCGACCGGGCGCCAGCGCGAGTTGGACGTGCCGGCCTCGGGGGTCGGGTAGAAGTTGATGTCCACCACGCGGTCGAGGAAGGTGACGGCGGTGCGGACGGTGGAGTCCAGGCGCTCCCAGTCCATCGCGTTCAGCAGGTCGGCGGCGGTGGCACCGGCGGCGACGTGGGCGCCGAGGTTGACCGAGCCGAGGTTGCAGACGGCGGTCTCGGAGTCGTCCGTGACCTCCAGGATCTCGGTGCAGAGGTTGGAGCTGTGCACCGTGCGACCGGGCAGCGCGGTCTGGTTGGCGGCGCGGTTGGAGGCGTCCTTGAAGGTCATCCAGCCGTTGCCGGTCTGCGCCAGGGTGCGCATCATCCGGGCGTAGAGGGTCTGCGCGGGGATGGTGCGGACGGCCTTGCCGGCCTGCTCGGCCTTCAGGTATGCCTCGTCGAAGTCGGCGCCCCAGAGGTCGACCAGCTCGGGCACGTCGGCGGGGGAGAACAGCGACCAGTCGGCGTCGGCGTTGACCCGGCGCATGAACTCGTCCGGGATCCAGTGCGCCAGGTTGAGGTTGTGGGTGCGGCGCGCCTCCTCACCGGTGTTGTCGCGCAGCTCCAGGAACTCCTCGATGTCCGCGTGCCAGGTCTCCAGGTAGACGCAGGCCGCGCCCTTGCGCCGGCCGCCCTGGTTGACCGCGGCGACCGAGGAGTCGAGGGTGCGCAGGAACGGGACGATGCCGTTGGACTTGCCGTTGGTGCCCCGGATCAGGCTGCCGCGCGAGCGGATCCGCGAGTAGGACAGGCCGATGCCGCCGGCGTGCTTGGACAGGCGGGCGATCTGGGCGTACCGGGAGTAGATCGAGTCCAGGTTGTCCAGCGGCGAGTCCAGCAGGTAGCAGCTCGACATCTGCGGGTGCTTGGTGCCCGAGTTGAAGAGGGTCGGCGAGGAGGTCAGGTACTCCAGCCGGCTCATCAGGCCGTACAGCTCGGCGACCTCGCGCACCGACTGCTCGCTGTCGCCGACCGCCAGGCCGCAGGCGACACGGAGCAGGAACTGCTGCGGGGTCTCGACGACCTTGCGGGTGATCGGGTGGCGCAGCAGGTAGCGGGACTGCACGGTGCGCAGGCCGAAGTACTCGAAGCGGTCGTCGCCCTCGGGGTCGATCAGCGCGTCGAGGGCGGCGGCGTGCTTGCGGACGAAGTCGGCGGTGCCGTCGCCGATCAGGCCCTCGGCGTGGCCGACCGCGATCGAGTCCGCGAAGGAGACCGAGCCCTGGCTGACCGCCTCGTCGACGATCTCCAGCGCGAGCAGTCGCGCGGCCAGCTTCGAGTACTGCGGGTCCTCGGCGATCATCGACGCTGCGGCGTCCACGGCCAGCCCGCGCAGCTCGGCGAAGTCCGAGCCGGCGTGGCGGCCGCGCAGCGCGGCGGCGGCGACATGGCCGGGGTCCACCTGGGGGAGGTCGGCGCTGCGGTCGGTCAGCAGCCGGAGCAGCGTGCCACCGGGGTCGGACACCGTCGGGTCGACGGGGGCGGAGCTGGAACCCTGGGCGGGCAGGGTGACTGAGGCAGCGGTGGTCAAGGCGCTCTCTCCTGGCGGCGATCGGCGTCGGTGGCTCGGGGCCGGGCCGTTCGGGGCAGGGGAGCACGGCGCGACGACCGGACGGCGTCGCGCGACGGTGGCATCCCCGGCCCGCCCGCGAGGCCCGGAAGTAGTACTGCTGCGGAAGGCCTCTGCGGGGAGGCCGGGCGGCACGCCGTCGCCAGGTATTCGGACTCGCGGGCTCTCTCGGAGCCGCCCGCACACCGCTGCGGGGCAGTCCCGGATTCGCACCGGGTTCCCCTGCGTCGACAGCAGGGACGAGCATACATCTAGTGGTGTCTGCTCGATGCGACCCCACATGTTGTGCGGCATCGCGTGTCGACGTCCTGGTCGGTGGTACCGGCGCGGGCCTGTTCCGGGCCTGCGCCGGGGCTGTTCGGGGCTCCGGGGAGCTGCGGCGACCCGTGCGCCGGGGCCTGTTCCAGGGTGGCTCCAGGGGGCCTTCACGGGCCGCCGTGACGGTTGTCACCGGGTGGCCGCGGCCCGCCGGGTGTCCGGATTCGGGAACGGAATGGTCACCGGGCCGACCTGCCGTCAGGGGCATGCCCTACGATCTCGGCTCATGAGCGAGCGGAGCGAGCGAATCATCAACATCAGCGCGATTCGCGAAGCGACCGCCGAGCGCAGTGAGGTGGGCGCATGAGCGACGGAACGGGCGCGCCCGGGGAGTGGGCCGGTCAGCCCGCCTCGCCGGGTCAGCAGCCGCCCCCTCCCGCCGGGCCGGGGGGCGCACAGAACCAGCGGCAGCCGGGCACGTCCGGACCGCCACCGCAGGGCCCGCCGCCCGTCGGTGGTCCCGTCGTGCCGCCGGCTCCCGCACCGTACCCCGGTGCGCCGCAGCCGGTGCCGCCGGTCCCGGGCGGGTTCGGCCCGCCGCCTGCCTCGTACGGGCCGCCGGCGCCCGCGCCGCAGCCGGCCGTCCCGCCGGTGCCCGCGGTGCCGCAGCCGCCGGTGCACGGCCGGCCGCCCGCGCCGCAGCCGGTCCCGCACCAGCCGCCGCCGGCGCAGCCCCAGCCCCATCCGCACCAGCCGCCGCAGCACCAGTGGCAGCCGCAGCCCCCGCAGCCCCAGCCCCCGCTGCAGCACGCCGAGCCGGACTGGGCCGCCCTCGCGGACCGCAACGAGGCGGAGGCCAGGCGCAAGGGCCGGACCCGGATCATCGGGGCGGCGGTCGCCCTCCTGGTGGTCGGCGGCCTGGTCGCCGGCGGCCTGCTGCTCCTGAACAAGGGCGACGACAGGAAGCCGGTCGCCGAGCCCACCACCACCGCCACGGCGGGCACCCAGCAGCCGGCGCCCACGCCCTCCGGCAAGGCGTCCCCGACGGCCACCCCGAGCGCCACGCCCGAGGACCCGTCGAAGCCGCTCTGGGAGGCCGGCACCGACCCGGCGCCGCAGGACGCGGCGGCGCTCTTCTCGGCGCTCACCGTGACGGTCAACGGCGCCACCTGGAACCGCACCGTGGTCTCGCTCGACTCGCCCTGCTGGGACGGCAACTCCACGGTCGGCGGCCTCGGCAAGATCCTCGGTGACCAGGGTTGCCGCCAGGTGCTCCGGGCCACCTACGTCTCCGGCGACAGCGCCGTGACGGTCGGTGTCGCGGTCTTCGACCACAAGCAGCAGGCCGAGACCGCCGTGAAGAACTACGTCGGCCACCTCAAGGGCGCCGCCGCCCCCGGCTCCCCGGCGTTCTGCACCACTCCGGGCTGCACCAACACCAAGGGCACCCTGGGCCGGTACGGCTTCTTCACCGTGGAGGGCTCCGCCAAGGGCGGCAACACCGCGGACGCGGCCGCGACGGCCGCCGCGGTGGGGTTCGACGAGCACGTGAAGAACCAGCTGCTCCAGCGCACCAAGGCGGCGGGCGGCGCACCGGCCGCCGTCCCGGCGCCCTGACGGTCCGTCCGGGCCCGCGGGAGGCACGCCCCGGCCCGCGGCCGGGGCGGGTCCGCTCGCCCGGGCGCGGGGGAGTGTGACAGGCTCACCGCCTGTCAGTCGTACACGTGTTCCGGTTGTGATGGCGCAGGCCCTGCCGGTCAGCATCCGGAGGAGTGTTCGTGGCCCTGCCCCGCGCGCTGCGTGCCAGACCGGCCGTGCTGGCCGCGGCCGGCGTGGTGCTCGCCGCCGGCGCGGTGGTGCTGGCCGGGCAGGACGGCCGGACCGACGGCGGCCGCCCGGACGATCCGCCCCGGGGCGTGCTCACGCTGGGCGGCGCCGGGCGCGCCCTGGCACCGGAGGTCGGCAGCGAGCTGCTGGCCCGCGACCCCAAGGCCTCGCCCAACGCACGGGCCGTCCAGCAACTGCTCGCCGACCTGGAGCGCCAGGCCCGCTCCGGCCGCTCCGGCGGGACGGTGATCGGCCAGCACGTCGAGGCGCACAACGAGCTCTACAACCCCGAGTACGGGGACTACCGCGGCACCAAGCCGGTCGGCTACTACTACCGGAAGGCCGCCGACATCAGCGGCAAGCTGCCCGGATTCGTCGAGACCGACCTCGGTCCCGGCTACGGCCTGACCGGGTGGGGGGTCGGGAACCCGCGCTCCTACTCGGCGGGCCGGTGGCCGTCCTGCGCGGCCGGCTGGCAGTACACCGACGACGCGGTCGACCTGATGACCGCCGTCTGGTCCGGCCACCCGCGCCCGGACGACGGCACCTACGGGGCGTCCGGCACCCAGCGCAACTGCGACGGCACCACCACCGAGCTGCCCGACAACGGCGGCGGCCCGGCCGGGCTGGTCGGGATGTCCTTCCACCAGCCGTACCCGGGTTCGGACGTCAAGTCCTTCGACCGGGTGCTCTGCTCGGCCTCGCCCGGCGCGAAGGACCCGGGCTGGTTCGCCCGGGTCGTCGACGGTGCCGGGAACACCCCCGAGTACCGCGCGCTGCTGAAGGACCTCTCCTTCCTGGCGGACCACCTGGAGTACCTCGCGGCCCACGACGTGCCGGTGCTGCTGCGCCCGTACCACGAGATGAACGCGGCCGACTGCGCCCGGGGTTTCTGGTGGTCGGGCCGCAAGCCCGCCGACTACCAGGCGCTCTGGCGGATCACCTACCACTACCTGGTGGAGACCAGGGGCCTGCACAACCTGCTGTTCGCCTGGACCCCGGTCTCCTGGGACGGCGCTCCGGGTGTCGATCCCTGGGACTACTACCCGGGCGCGCGGTACGTCGACGTGGTCGGGGTGGACGACTACAGCGGCAGCCCGGCGCACCCGATCGGCACCGGCGAGGTGTGGACCAAGCGCTACTACGACGGCCTGGCCGGCTACGGCAAGCCGCGGATCCTGGCCGAGTCCTTCGCCGTCCCGGTCAACTCCCGTCAGCCGGACACCCTGCGGCGGACCCCGTGGACGGTCTGGACGGTCTGGGGGCAGTCGCTGACGGCGGACAACCTGACCGCTGACCAGCCCGGCAACTCCAACGCCGACGTCAAGGCCACCTACGCCAACGGCCTCGCGCTCACCGGCGGCTCCGGTCCGTTCGGCGCGGACGTCGACTGGAGCGGCCTGCACGTCCGTTGAACCGGCCGGCGTGCCCCGGTGACGTTCGCGACACATCCGTGTCCGGCCTGAACCCGCGGAATTCCTGGTCCGTTCGCGCGTATGGCATCCTGTGCCCCGGAATCGAACGGGTTGAAGCCGGGTGCGCCCGGCAGGGGCGGGGGTACGGGAGATGACACAGACGCGTCCTGACCGCCCGGCCGCCGGACTCGCGGTGGCCTGGGGAACCGCGCTGCTCGGCTGGGCGGTCTACAACTGCTTCTGGCAGGCCGGCTTCACCACCTTCGCCAAGGGGATCTTCTACTACGGCGGCTCCTCGGTGGTCGCCGAGACCGGCAGCCTCAACTTCGCGGTGCTGTACCTCGGTTCCGGCATCCTGCTGCTGCGCGGGCGGGACTGGGCCCGTGGCGTGGTGGTCGGGGTGGCACTGGTCGAGGGCTACAACCGGGTGCGCAGCCTGACCGGTGCGCTGCTGGACGAGCCGCAGCGCCGGTGGTTCACCGGGACCACCGAGGGGTGGCTGAAGCTGGTGACCTTCGGGCTCGGAGTGGCCGTCACGGCGACGCTGGCGGTGCTGCTGATCGGCTCGCTGCGCCGGTCCGGGTCGCGCTGGGCGCCGGCGCCGGGCCCGTGGGCGGCCGCCGGGCAGCCCTCGCCGTTCCAGCCGCTGCCGGCCCAGCAGCCCGGCCAGCTGCACTGGTCGCTGCTGCAGACGCTCCCGCAGGACCAGCCGCCCGGGCCGGCCCGGCCTCCGCAGGTCCAGCCCGCGCAGTGGCCGCAGCAGCAGCCGCCGCAGCACGCCCGGACGCAGCCCGGTTGGGCCCCGCAGCAGGCCCCGCAGCCGCAGCCGCAGACTTCCCCGCCCCGGCTTCCCCCGCAGGCCCCGCAGCAGCCCCACCAGCCCTGGCCGGCCCCGCCGGTGACGCCCGGGCCGGTGACCCCCGGACCGGTCCCGCCGGCCCCCGGGACGCCCCCCTACCCGGGGTAGCACGCAGACCCGCCGGCCCGGTCCGGCGGGGGTGAACGGACAGACGCAACAGACGAGGAACGACTTTCGCCATGACAGCACCAGCACCCGCGCGGACGGTACTGACCACGTCCCGCGAGGCCGCTCGGCTCGCCGACCGGCAGATGTCGTGGAAGCCGCGCATCGTCCCGTTCTACCTGTCGTTCCTGATCATCTTCAGCTTCTCGCTCTGGGCCTACGTGCCCAACCCGACCCCGCTCGGCTGGGCGATCACCATCCTCTGGGGCATGCCGGTCTTCGGCGTGCTGATCGGCTTCCAGGGCGTACTGATGGTCCGCCGCCGGCTGCGCAAGGCGGACCGGATGACGCCGGCGGCGCCGGCCGAGGACGACTACCTGATCGTCCTGGTGCCGACCATCGGCCGGCACGACACCTACCCGGCGCTGGAGCGCTCGGTGCTGTCGTACGTCGACCACCTGCCGGCGTACTTCCCGTGGATGCGGGTGGACATCCTCACCGAGGAGGGCTGCGCGGCCGGCGAGAAGATCGACGACCTGGCCGCCCGCAACCCGCTGATCCGGGTGGTGACCGTCCCGAAGGTCTACCAGACCCCGAACGGGACCAAGTTCAAGGCCCGGGCCAACCACTACTCCCACGAACTGCGGATCGAGGAGGGCGAGGCCGAGGACGACGTCTGGGTGCTGCACATGGACGACGACACCGGGGTCGGGCCGGACACCGCCGCCGCGGTGGCCCAGTTCATCAACCGCCAGCGCCGGGCCGGCGACGACGCCAAGCACATGGCGCAGGGCATCCTGACGTACCCCCGGGAGAACGCCGTCTCCACCTTCACCTGGCTCGCCGACGCGATCCGCCCGGCCGACGACATCGCCCGGTTCCGCGCGATGACCGGCACCGGGACGCCGATCGCCGGGGTGCACGGTGAGCTGCTGCTGGTGCGCTCCTCGGTGGAGGCCACCATCGGCTGGGACTTCGGCCCCGACACCATCGTCGAGGACGCCCAGATGGCGCTCAACTTCTGTGTCCGCTACCCCGGGCGCAGCGACTGGTTCAACGGCCGCTGCTACGGCGCCTCGCCGGCCGGCATGAAGGACTTCCTCAAGCAGCGCGAGCGCTGGGCCTGGGGCCTGGTGGCGCTCTGCTTCAACAAGACCATCCCGCTGCGGTTCCGGCTGTTCATCGGGATGGGCATGGTCAGCTGGGTGCTCGGACCGCTCCAGCACGTCGGCCTGGTGCTGCTGATCGCCTGGTTCACCGGGACGATGAACACCTCGCCGGTGACCCAGTCGGTGGTGCTGATCTGGTCGATCAACTTCGCCTACGTGATCTGGACGTACTGGGAGGGCCTGCGCCTGAACGTGGTGGGTTCCGCCGACCACCGGCGCAAGTGGTGGGAGCCGATGGCGGTGGTCGCGGCCATCCCGCTGTTCTCGCTGCTGGAGGGTTGGGGCGGGATGCGGGGGCTGATCAAGTTCCTGCGCCGCGAGGAGAACAAGTTCGTCGTCATCGCCAAGCCGGCCTGACCGGCGCTCAGGGACTGAAGCCAGAACTATGAAGCGTTTCGTCATCTTCATCCTGCCGACCGCCGTGCTCGGCATCACCGTGGGTGTGCCGATCGTCTGGGGCGACCACCCGATCAAGTTCGACCGCAAGCGCCCGACCGAGGTGCACTGGGCCGGCGCCGCCCACGAGCAGGGCCGGGTCTGGGGCTTCGGCAAGGACGCGCCGCCGGAGGACACCGGGCCCAAGGTGGCCCGGCCGTGGGCGCAGGGCAGCCCGGAGTGGGGCGTCCAGGTGTACTGGCTGGACGACCCCGCCGACCCGGAGAGTTTCGTCCAGGGCAAGGCGGACCGCATCGTCTCGTACGTGGTCGGGCTGAACGCCAACGCGCTCTCGGTGTCGTTCCCGTTCTACACGGTGGGCAGCAAGTCCAACGCGGTCGCGGCCCGGCCGACCACGCCGAGCCCGGAGCGGCTGGCGATCCTGCTGGACACCGCGCACCGGGCGGGCCTGCGCACGACCGTGCGGCCGATCCTGGACGAGGAGTCGCTGAAGCCGGCCAACAACGGCTGGCGCGGCAACATCGCCCCCACCGACCGGGACGCCTGGTTCGCCAGCTACTCGACCTTCCTGACGCCCTACCTGAAGTCCGCCCAGGAGCACGACGCGACCGAGTTCACCATCGGCACCGAGTTCAACTCGCTGGAGGGCGACCCGCACTGGGCCCCGCTGGTGGAGCAGGCGCGGAAGACCTTCCGCGGCGAGGTCGCGTACGACGCCAACTGGGACAACTGGTCCAAGGGCGTCGTCGCGGTGCCGACCGAGCGCACCGGCGTCGACGCCTACTTCCCGGCCAAGTCGGCCGGGGACGACGCCGCGACGGCCGACCTGGCGGCCAGCTGGAACTCCTGGCTGGACAAGCGCGGCAAGGGCCCGCAGCCGACCACCAAGCTGACCGAGGTGGGCATCCCGGCGCAGAAGGGCGCGTACAAGACGCCCGGCGACTTCTACACCAAGCGCGAGCTCAACGAGGCCGTGCAGGCCACCTGGTTCACCGCGGTCTGCCAGGTCGCGCAGGAGCGGAAGCTGGCCGGGGTGTACTTCTGGTCGCTCTACTTCGGCATCGACCCGACCCTGCCCACCAACCAGGACACCCCCCGGATGGACTTCGCCGGCCGCCCGGCCTCCGAGGAGGCGATCCGCGGCTGCTTCGCGCAGACCTACGCCGTTCCCGAGGTCGCGGCCGGCTGAGTGGCCGCCCGGCTCGGGCTCGTGGTGGGCTTGCGGGGCGGGGTGGTGGTGGGCTTGCGGCTCGGGGTGGCGGAGTGGCTCGGGGACGGCTGGTCGGTCGGGGTCGGCTGCTCGGTGGGCGCGGCCGGGGCGGTCGGCGTCGCCGGGGCGGTCGGGGTGCTCCGGGGAGCCTGCGCGGCGTCCTGCGGCCCGCCGGCGGGCCGGACCCCGGCCAGGGCGTCCGCGATCTGCTGCTCCAGCCAGGGCGTCACCAGCCGCATACCGGCCGGCGTGAGGTGCACGCCGTCGGTGGCGGGGGAGACCAGGTGGCCCTCGCGGTCCTTCCAGACGCAGCTGCCGCCGGGGCAGTAGAAGGCGTTCAGGTCGAGCAGCTGGACGGCGCCGCCGGAGGCCTTCACGAAGTCGCCGACCTGCTGGTTGTAACAGGTGCCCCAGGTCTTGTCGATCGCGCCGTTCTGCACCCGCTCGTTCATCAGCAGCACCCGGGCGTCGTGCGCGCGCTCCCGGACCAGGTCCGTCGCCTGGGTCAGCTGGGCGGTGTACCGGGTGCGGTAGTCCTCGTCGCAGGGGTTGAGCCAGCTGCCGTCCAGGTACTGCTCGGCGGCGTCCCAGCCGAGGTGGAGGACGACCGCCTTGGCCTGGACGCCGTCCAGGCTCTTCGCCCAGTGCGAGGTCCGGTCGCGGCACTCGTCGGTGGTGTCGAACTCCACCCGGGAGGTGCCGCGGACCTTCTCGGAGCCGAACACGCCGCAGCCGCTGATGCCGCCGTCGACCACCCGGAAGCGGTCGCCGTGCCGGTACAGGCCGGTGGCGAGGTCCTCGGAGAAGGAGTCGCCGAGCGCGAGCACCAGCGGCTTCTCGGCGGAGCCCGAGCGCATGTCGTGCTCGACCCAGGCGGGCAGGTACCAGGCGCCGGCGGTGGCCGTCAGCGCGGTGGCGGCCAGCAGCGGGATGGTCGGGAACGGCCGCCAGCGCAGCACCCGCAGCCGCTCGGTGCCGGTGTGCAGCAGCCAGGCCAGCGCCCAGGAGACGGGCGCGCCGACGGCCAGCAGCAGCGGCGCGGTGATGTCGTCGACGAAGCGCTGGAGCAGCCAGTAGACCGGCAGGTGCACCAGGTAGAGGCTGTACGAGATGGTGCCGGTGAGGCGCAGCGGGGGCAGCGAGAGCACCCGGACCAGCGGGCCGCGGTCGTGGCAGAGCGAGGCGGCGAGGACGGCGGAGAGCACCGCGACCCCGGCCAGTCCGCCCTGGTAGAGCCAGGGCTGGTGGTAGTTGTCGACACTGAGGCTGGCCAGCACCAGCCCGCCCAGGGCGGCCGTGCCGAGCAGGGTGAGCAGCACCGTGCTCGCCGGTCCCGCGTGGGCCAGCGAACGCCGCTGGGAGCGGGGGCCCGCGTCCGCGCCGTCCTGGGCCCGGCGGCGCAGCCGCAGGTAGACCACGAAGGCGGCGGTGGCGCCGGCCGCGAAGCCGACCGCGCGGGACTCGGTGCCCAGGTAGAGCCGGTCGCTGTTGGAGCCGTTCCACATCAGCGGGGCGACGGCCGCGGCGGCGGCGAACAGCACGCCGGTCACGATGCCGGCGGCCTTGAGCGAGCGGCGGCAGGCCGCGTGGATGAGCAGCAGGAGCAGCGGCCAGACCACGTAGAACTGCTCGGTGATGCTGAGCGACCACATCGCGGCCAGCGGGTCGATGCCGGCGAAGTGCTGCCAGTAGGCGTCACCGCGCTCCAGCTGCGCCCAGTTGGCGACCTGGGCCAGCGCGGCCAGCGCCTGCGGACGCAGTTCCTTCACGTCCTTGAGCGGGCTGAGCAGCGCCGAGACGAGGACCACCGCGAGGACGGTGACCAGCAGGCCGGGCAGCAGCCGCTTGGCCCGCCGGCGGTAGAAGACGCCGAGCGCGATGCCGTCGGTGCGGTCCAGCTCGCGGATCAGGACCAGGGTGACCAGGAACCCGGAGAGGACGAAGAAGGCGTCGACACCGAACAGCCCGTTCTGGAACCAGTTGGTGTGGTAGAGCAGCACGGACGCGATGGCGAGGCCGCGGAGTCCGTCCACCGCCTTGAAGCGCACCGACGGCGGCAGCGGGCGCGGGGGCGCCGGAGGCTCGGCGGGGATCGCGTAGCGGCTGCCGCGCGGGGCGGGGATCCCGCGGGCCTCGCGCATGTCCTGCGGGGTGGGTCCGCCGGGCGCGGAGGGCGCGTCGACGCTGGGCCCGTCGTACATGAGGTGCTGCTCCCCGGATCGATGGGCTGCCACGTGTCTCGATCAGAGGTTTATATCAAAAGAGCGCTTTGATCGTCCGTCGGCGACCGGCGCGGCCACCCGGGCGGGCCCCCGACGGGCCCCCGGGTGGTGCTCCGGTCGCCCCCGACCGTCCGTCAGAAGGCCATGCTGTAGACCATCAGGTTCATCCCCGGGTACGGCGCCCAGTCGCGCTCCGGGGTCCGGAGGAAGCCGACGCGCTCGTAGATGCGGTGGGCGGCCCGCATCTCCGGCCGGGTGGAGAAGGCCATCCCGGCCAGCCCGAGCTCGCGGCTGCGGGCGAGGGCGGAGCGGACCAGGGACTCGCCGACTCCCCGGCCGCGGGCGGCCGCCGCGGTGGCGAGCATCCGGATCTCGCCCTCGTCCGGGGTGGCGATGTCGGCCCACTCGGTGCCGCCCACCGCGAAGGTCACGCAGCCGAGGACCCGTCCTTCGGCCGTGTCGACCGCGACGAGGAGCTCGGCCTCCCGGGACCGGCGGGCGGTGTCGCGCAGGAGGCCGACGTACTGGCTCTCGGGCGAGGTGTACCCGTCGCCGACGAAGGCCTCGACGGTGATGCGGCCGGCTGCTTCGAGGTCCGCTTCGCGGGCCGGGCGGATGACGATGTCCATGCGGTCAGTGTGCCGGAGCCGTCCTCGGCCTCCGGTGCCGGGGCGTGGTCGTGGAGGCCGCCGCCGGCCGCCGCGGGGCGCGGGTCGGCGAGGGCGGTGGCCGGGTCGGCGTCGGGGCGGAGCGAGGCGGCCGGCATGGTGCCGTAGAGCCGGTCGGGCAGGGTCGGGTCGACGGGGTAGCCGCCGGGCCGGTGCCAGTTGTCGCGGCCGTTGGCGGCGCCGCGGTCCACCTCGTGCCCGATCAGGGTGCCGAGCAGGCCGAAGCCGCCGACGGCCCCGACCAGGGCGAGTGCGCTTGCGAGCGTGTCGGAGTCCATGGCTCCACTCTCGCGGCGCCGCCGGGCGGCGACGAGTGGCAGGAATGACCGATCACCTCGAAATCCTGCCATCCGGACCCTTCCCCGCGGACACCCCGGGGAGGCATCCTGGGCGGCATGCTGAAGAACGTGGTCGCCGTGGTGCTGGAGGAGCTCCACCCCTTCGAGCTCGGGGTGGCCTGCGAGGTCTTCGGCCTGGACCGCAGCGCGGACGGCCTGCCCCGGTACGACTTCGCCGTCGCCGGCGCCCACCCCGGACCGCACCGCACCCACGCCGGCTTCACGGTGGACGTCCCCTACGGCCCGGAGCGGCTCGCCGAGGCCGACCTCGTGGTCGTGACGGCCACCGGGGTGCGTCCGCACTACCCGGAGCCGTTGCTGGACGCCGTGCGGGCCGCCGTGGAGGGCGGTGCCCGGGTGCTCTCCATCTGCAGCGGCGCCTTCGTGCTCGGTGCCGCCGGGCTGCTGGACGGCCGTCGCTCGACCACGCACTGGCGGCACACCGAGGGGCTGGCCGCCCGCTTCCCGAGGACCACCGTCGAGCCGGACGTGCTCTACGTGGACGACGACCCGGTGATCACCTCGGCCGGTACGGCGGCGGGCATCGACGCCTGTCTGCACCTCGTGCGCAAGCTGCAGGGCGCCGAGGTGGCCCGCGGGATCGCCCGCCGGATGGTGGTGGCGCCGCACCGGGAGGGCGGGCAGGCGCAGTTCGTCGCCCGGCCGCTGCCCGAGGGGGACGGCGAGTCCCTGGCGCCGCTGCTCGACTGGATGCGCCACCACCTGGACGAGGAGTCCACCGTCGAGCAGTTGGCCGCCCGGGTGCACCTGTCCCCGCGCACCTTCGCCCGCCGCTTCCAGCAGGAGACCGGGACCACGCCGCACCGCTGGCTCACCGGGCAGCGGCTGTTGCTCGCCCAGCGGCTGCTGGAGTCCACCGCCGAGCCGGTCGACGCGATCGCGGCCCGCTGCGGGTTCGGCAACGCCGCCACCCTGCGGCACCACTTCGGCCGCCGCCTGGGGACGACTCCGCTGGCCTACCGCCGCTGCTTCGCCGAGCCGGCCGCCGGTTGACGGGCGGACGGGCGGACGGGCGGACGCCGTCGGCGGCCCGCTCGCCCGCCCGGGCCGCGCCCGGGCCGCCGCCCGCCGCCCGGAGGTCAGCCGAGGGCCAGGTGCCCGGTGTCGTTCCAGCGCGTCGGGCGCAGTCGCCCGCCGTCCGCGCGCCAGAGGCTGGTGGAGCAGTTGCGGACCGGCTCCAGGGCGGTCAGCTGCGCCTCGGTGAGCCGGTCCAGCGCGTAGCGGAGCATCAGCACCGTACAGTCGTGCGCGACCAGCAGGACCGGTCGCCCGGCCTCCTCCGCGCAGATGTCCCGCAGCACGCTGCGCACCCGCAGCGCCACGTCCGCCCAGGACTCGCCGCCCGGCGGACGGTAGTAGAGCTCGCCCATCTTGCGGCGTCTCGCCGCCTCCTCCGGGTGCTCGGTCTCGATCGCGGCCTTCGGCAGCATCTCCAGGACGCCCAGCTCGCGGTCACGCAGCCGTTCGTCGTAGCGGACGGCGAGCGAGACCGGTACCGCGCCCAGTCCGGCGGCCTGGGCCAGCGCGATCCGGGTGGTCTCGGCGGTGCGCTCGTAGGGGGAGCACCAGACGCTGCGCGGGCGGTCGGCGCCGGGCAGGCCGGCCCACCAGCGGCCGAGCGCCTGGGCCTGCTGCCGGCCGTGCAGGGAGAGCGGGATGTCCGCGTCACGGCAGCTGATCGGCACGCTCAGCGCGCCGGCCGCCTCGGCCAGCTGGAACTCGACGTTGGCGGTGGACTCGCCGTGCCGGGTGGCGATCAGCAGGGACGGCAGCGGGCCGGGCGTCGCGGCCGGCGCGGTGTGCGGGGCGGGCGACGCCGGGTAGGGCGCCGTGCCGGCCGGTGGGCCGGCCCGGTGGGTGGACTGGTGCGGACCGTTGAGCGTGGTGCCGAGATCTGCCATCGCCGCTGCTCCCCGTGGGTCGATCAGTTGCCGGCCGGATGCCGGTCCGGTCTGGTGGTGCCCTGCGTGTGCGGCCGTTCATACATATGATCGCGCCGCCTCCTCCAGTGTTCACGGAGGAGGCGGCGCGGTCACAGGGCGCGCGCGGTGCGAATCAGTGCGCCGCCACGGGCTCCGGCGCGTTCTTCAGCTCTTCGTCGCCGGTTTCGGCGCTGTAGTCGCCGGGCCGGGTCTCGTCCGGGCCGTCCGGCGCCTTGACCGCCCGGAGCACCAGGGTGAGCGTCACCGCGACCGCCAGGTTGAGCACGAAGGCGGTCAGGCCGATGTAGCCGAGCTCGCCGATCCCGGGGATCTCGGCGGCGTTCCCGCCGAAGTGCTTGGTGGCCGGGCTGGCGATGTCGTAGGCCTCCCAGGTGCCGTAGATCATGCCGACCGCCCAGCCGGCGAACAGCGCCCAGTGGTGGAACCACCGGGTGAACAGGCCGCCGACGATCGAGACGAAGGTCTGCAGGATCCAGAGCCCGCCCAGCAGCTGCAGGTTGATCGCCGCCTGCTTGTCCATGGTGAGCACGAAGACCAGCGCGCCGACCTTGACCAGCAGCGAGGCGATCTTGGCGACCCGGGTCTCGTCGGCCGGGGTGGCGGCCGGCTTCAGGAACTCCTTGTAGACGTTGCGGGTGAAGAGGTTGGCCGCCGCGATCGACATGATGGCGGCCGGCACCAGCGCGCCGATCCCGATGGCGGCGAAGGCCACGCCGGTGAACCAGTCCGGGAACATGTTCTCGAACAGCTGCGGCACCGAGAGCTGGGCGTTGAACTTCTTGTCGCCCTTGCCGATGCCGGCCGCGATCGCCATGAAGCCGAGCAGCGCCAGCAGGCCCAGCATCAGCGAGTACGCCGGCATGATCGCCATGTTGCGGCGGACCGTGTTGCGGGACTTCGAGGCCAGCACGCCGGTGACCGAGTGCGGGTACATGAAGAGCGCCATCGCCGAGCCGAGCGCCAGCGTGGCGTACGTCCACTGCTTGTTCTCCGGCACCGTGAGCGAGCCGGCCGACTTGGGGGCGCTGAACTTCTCGCCGACCGCGTCGAAGATGTGGCCGTAGCCGCCGAGCCGCATCGGGATGTAGATCACCGCGACGATGATCACGATGTAGATCAGGGTGTCCTTGACGAAGGCGATCAGGGCCGGCGCCCGCAGCCCGGAGGAGTAGGTGTAGGCGGCCAGCACGCCGAAGGCGATGAAGAGCGGCAGGTCCTTGACGAACCAGTTGGCGTTCTCGCCGCCGCCGACGCCCAGCACGTCCAGGACCGCCTGGATGCCGACCAGCTGCAGCGCGATGTAGGGCATCGTGGCCAGGATGCCGGTCAGCGCGACCACCAGGGCGAGCGGCTTGGAGCCGTACCGCCCGCGCACGAAGTCGGCCGGGGTGACGTACCCGTGCACCCGGGAGACCGACCAGAGCCGGGGCAGGAAGAGGAAGACCAGCGGGTACGCGATGATCGTGTACGGCACCGCGAAGAAGCCGGCCGCGCCGGTCGCGTAGACCGCCGCCGGGACGGCGACGAAGGTGTAGGCGGTGTAGAGGTCGCCGCCCAGCAGGAACCAGGTGACCCAGGTCCCGAAGCTGCGGCCGCCCAGACCCCACTCGTCCAGGTGCTGGGCGTTGTCCGCCCGGCGCCAGCGCGAGGCGAGGAAGCCCATCACGGTGACCAGCACGAAGAAGAGGACGAAGACGGTCAGGGCCGGTACGTTGACGCCGTTCATCGCGCGCCACCCGCCTTCCGGGCGGCCTTGCGGGCCTTCTCGTCCCGGTTGATCAGCAGGTAGGCCGCGACCGTGAAGACGGCCGAAGCCGGCACCCAGAGCAATTGGTACCAGTAGAAGAAGGGGACCCCGCCCGCCTCCGGGCCGGTCTTGTCGTACGAGGACACCCAGAGCATCGCGACGATCGGCACGAGCAGGGCGAGCCCGGCCAGCACGCGCTCCGGGGTCACCGCGGGAACGGCTCCCGAGCCCGGTGGCTCGGGCATGACAGATTCAACGGCAGCAGGCTCTGACGACATCTTTCGGCTCCGCTCCAGAGGGCTCACCCCGACGGCGCCGCAGCCCGGAGGTACCGCACGGCCCCCCGAGCCCGCCGAGCAGCACCACTGGTGATCGGCAGTCAGTACGGGTGCGAAATCTAGAGCATGGAGTGATCTGTGTCACCGGGAACGACAGAACTTTCCGCATTCCGGACGTGCCGCGCGCCGGGGCGGCCCCCCGCGCGCCGGGCCCCCGTACCAAAGCACCGGCGTACGCGTACGTACGCCGGTGCCCGGGGTTTCGGTGGAGGAGCGGCCGGAGGCTACTCGGGGCGCTTGAGCCGGGTGATGAACTTGTACCGGTCGCCGCGGTAGATGGACCGGACCCACTCGACCGGGTCGCCGTCCGCGTCGAAGGAGTGCCGGGCGAGCTGGAGCATCGGCAGTCCGAGGTCGGAGCCGAGCAGTCCGGCCTCGCGCGGGGTGGCCAGAGTGGTCTCGATGGTCTCCTCGGCCTCCGCCACCGTGACGGCGTACACCTCGCGCAGGGCCGTGTACAGCGAGTTGTGCTTGGCCAGGTTGCGGCGCAGGGCGGGGAAGCGCTTCGCGGAGAGGTGCGCGACCTCGATGGCCATCGGGTCGCCGTTGGCGAGCCGCAGGCGCTCGATCCGCAGCACCCGCCCGCCGGGCTTGATGTCCAGCAGCGGGGCCAGCCGGTCGTCGGCGGTGATGTAGCCGATCTCGATCAGCCGGGAGGTGGGCTCCAGGCCCTGGGCGCGCATGTCCTCGGTGTAGGAGGTCAGCTGGAGGGCCTGGGCGACCTTGGGCTTGGCGACGAAGGTGCCCTTGCCCTGGATGCGCTCCAGCCGTCCCTCGACCACCAGCTCCTGGAGCGCCTGGCGGACGGTGGTGCGGGAGGTGTCGAACTGGGCGGCGAGTGCCCGCTCGGGCGGGACCGGGGTGCCGGCCGGCTGGGTCTCGGTGAGCTGCAGCAGGTGGCGCTTGAGGCCGTAGTACTTGGGCACCCGCGCGGTGGCGTCCGCGCCGGTCTGCGCCGGGAGGTTCTTCACCTGGGGGTCGTTGACCTGGGCCGTGCTGCCCCCGTCGCTGCTCATCGGACCTGTCTCCCGCTTCTCGCGGGGCCTTTGGGGGCCCCGCCGCATCGTTAACAACTCACATCGTTGCATGTATGGCTACGGAACGAATACCTCATCACGCGATGAACGATGTGCGGTGTCGGCTTGATAACGGGTGGTCCGGATCGGTCGAAGAGCCGTTGACAGGCCCATTGGTCTAGGCCAAGCTCCAGGCATCTGGTCTACACCACTAGATCAGTAACTATGAATCCCCCCACCCGTTCGATGGGGTCGGCGGCACCTTTCCTCCCGCTTTACGTGGGTCTGCCGCAGCCACCCGACGGGGGTCACTCAGGCATCCCTCAGGAGGATGGCGTGAAGCGTCAGCTCATCGCGGCGGTCGGCGTCGCAGCAATGGTCGTCGGCCTGGCGGCTTGTGGTTCGGACGCCAAGAGCGACGGCGACAAGGCCGGCTCGTCCTCGTCCGCCGCCAAGAACTACAGCGGCAAGACGCTCAAGGTGTGGCTGATGTCCGGCTCCGCCCCCAAGGGCTGGGACGACGCGGTCAAGACCGAGTTCGAGACCACCTACCCGGGCTCCAAGATCGAGTACCAGATCCAGGAGTGGACCGGTATCGGCCCGAAGGTCACCGCCGCGCTGTCCGAGGGCTCGGTCGACGTGCTCGAGGTCGGCAACACCCAGACCGCGGGTTACGCGGCCACCGGTGGTCTCCTCGACATCACCAAGGACAAGGCCGCCATCGGCGGTGCCGACTGGAACGCCAACCAGAGCGAGTCCGCGATCCTGGACGGCAAGCAGTACGCCGCCCCGTGGTTCGTGACCAACCGCGTGGTCGCCTACAACAAGGAGATCTGGGGCAAGGCCGGCATCACCGCGCCGCCGAAGACCCTGGACGAGTTCTACGCCGACCTGGACAAGGTCAAGGCCGTCCCCGGCGTCTCCGACGCGATCTACATGCCGGGCCAGGAGTGGTACGTCTACTTCGGTCTCCTCACCAGCGAGGGCGGCAAGCTCGCGAAGAAGGACGGCGACAAGTGGGTCGGCGGTCTGTCGACCCCCGAGGCGCAGAAGGCCTTCGACACCTACAAGGCGCTGCAGAGCCACTCGGTCACCGGCCCCAAGGACGGTGACGAGGCCAAGCCGCAGCAGAAGGACGTCTTCGCCAAGGGCGACATCGGCTCGATCATCGGCCTCGGCTGGGAGATCCCGACCGAGAAGGAGATGCCGAAGGAGAAGATCGGCTACTTCCCGCTCCCGGGCAAGACCGCCGACAAGGCCTCCGGCGTGTTCCTGGGCGGCTCCAACCTGGCGATCGCCCAGGCGAGCAAGAACAGCGACATGGCGAAGGACTTCCTGAAGATCGCCCTGAACGACAAGAACGAGGGCCTGGTCGCCGCCGCCGGCAGCATCCCGAACAAGAAGTCGCTGGACGACAAGGTGGTCGGCGACTTCGCCGCCGCCGCCAAGCTCGGTGCCGCCTCCGGTGGCATCACCCCGACCACGCCGAACTGGGCGAGCGTCGAGAACAACCCGAACCCCATCAAGGAGTTCCTGACCGGCGCCCTGACCGGTGACTACGCCGCCGCTGCCAAGAAGGCCGACGACGAGATCGCCAAGCGTCTGAACGCCAAGCAGTAAGTGGTCGAGCGGCGTCGCTCACCGGCCCCCGGCGGGGGGCCGGTGAGCGGCGCCTGTCCGTCGTGGTCAGGTTGTCAGGAAGAGAGAACGATGGCTGTGCATTCGGAGCGGGTGCAGACACAGTCCCCGGACACAGGGAAGGCTGCTGTGGCCACTATTGAGACGCGCGTCGCCGACGGCGGCGCCAAGGGCACTCCGAAGAAGAGCACCAGAACGGCGGGCGGACCGGGCTTCGGCACGCGGTTCGCCCCGTACCTGCTGCTGCTGCCGGCCACCGTGGTCACCCTCGGTCTGCTGGGCTGGCCCCTGCTGAAGACCGTCCTGGTCTCGTTCCAGAACCTGAACGCGCGCCAGCTCGTCCAGCACCTGACCGAGTGGAACGGCTTCGAGAACTACACCGAGCAGCTGACCAACTCCGAGTTCTGGGCGGTCACCGGCCGGACGGTCGCGTTCACCCTGGTCAACGTGCTCCTGATCATGGTCGGCGGTTCGCTGGTCGGTCTGCTGCTCAACCGCCTCGGCAAGAAGATGCGACTGGTGCTCTCGGTCGCTCTGCTGCTCGCCTGGGCCATGCCGGTGGTCGCCGCGACCACCGTCTACACCTGGCTGTTCGACACCCGCTTCGGTGTCGTCAACTGGTTCCTGGACCAGCTGGGGTGGCACTCGATGGCCGCCTACAACTGGACCGGCAGCCAGTACTCCACCTTCTTCGTGATCATCCTGCTGATCGTCTGGGGCTCGATCCCCTTCGTGGCGTTCAACATGTACGCGGGCCTGACCACCATCCCGAAGGAGCTCTACGAAGCGGCCCGGATGGACGGCGCCGGCCCCGCCAAGATCTTCACCTCGGTGATCTTCCCGAGCCTGAAGCCGTTCTTCCTGGCCACGACCTTCCTTGAGGTCATCTGGGTCTTCAAGGCCTTCACCCAGGTCTACGCGATCAAGGCCGGCGGCCCCGACTCGCTCACCCGGACCCTGCCCGTCCACGCCTTCCTGGAGGGCACCGGCGCCCAGCACTACGGGACCGGCGCCGCGATCGCGGTGCTCACCATCCTGATGCTCGGTGTGCTGATGGCGTACTACTTCCGGATCATTCTGAAGCAGGAGGACGAGCTGTGAGGCGCTCGCTCATCGGACGTACCTGGCCGAACGTGATCGCGCTCGTCCTCTTCGTCTTCTTCATCTTCCCCGTCTACTGGATGGTCATCACCGCCTTCAAGGAACAGAAGGACATCGTCAGCCGGACGCCGGTCTTCCTGCCCCTCGACGCGACGCTCGACCACTTCACGACGGCGGTCAACGCCCCCAAGTTCTGGACGTACGTCACCAACAGCTTCACGGTGACCATCGTCGCGGTGCTGATCTCGCTGGTGATCGCCACCCTGGCGTCCTTCGCCATCGCCCGGATGCGCTTCCGCGGCCGCAAGGCCTTCGTGCTGGTCGTGATGGCCGCGCAGATGGCGCCCTGGGAGGTCATGACCATCGCGGTCTACCTGATCTCCCGCGACAGCGAGATGCTGAACAGCCTCGTCCCGCTGACCGCCTTCTACATGATGATGGTCCTCCCCTTCACCATCTGGACGCTGCGCAGCTTCATCGCCGCCGTCCCGAAGGAGCTGGAGGAGTCCGCGATGGTCGACGGCTGCACCCGCACCCAGGCCTTCGTGAAGGTGATCTTCCCGCTGCTGGCCCCGGGCCTGATGTCGACCTCGCTGTTCGGCTTCATCACCGCGTGGAACGAGTTCCCCCTGGTCCTGATCCTGAACAAGACCGAGGGGCAGACCCTGCCGCTCTGGCTCTCCTCGTTCCAGACCAACTTCGGCACCGACTGGGGCGCCACCATGGCGGCCTCGACGCTGTTCGCCCTCCCGGTGCTGATCCTTTTCGTATTCCTCCAGCGCAAGGCCGTCGGTGGTCTGACCGACGGTGCAGTGAAGGGCTGACGCGACGTGAGCATCCTTGTCCCCACCCTCCCGGCCAGCGACCAGCTGCACCGCGACGCGCTGACCGTCCTCCAGCCCGGTTTCGTCGGTACCGAGCCCCCGGAGTGGGTCCGCCGCCACCTCGCGGCCGGCCTCGGCTCGGTCGCCCTCTTCGACCGCAACGTCACCGGTCTCGACCAGCTCTCGGCGCTGACCAAGGCGCTGCGCGAGGAGAACCCGGACCTCCTGATCGCGATCGACGAGGAGAGCGGCGACGTCACCCGCCTGGAGGCCGGCTCCGGCTCCTCCTGGCCGGGCAACTTCGCCCTCGGCGCGATCGACGACCCGGCGCTGACCCGCGACGTCGCCCGCGAGCTGGGCCGCGCGCTGGCGGCCGCCGGCGTCAACTACAACTGGGCGCCCACCGCGGACGTCAACTCCAACCCGCGCAACCCGGTGATCGGCGTCCGGTCCTTCGGCGCCGACCCGGAGCTGTGCGCCCGGCACACCGCCGCCTGGGTCGAGGGCCTGCAGTCGGCCGGTGTGGCCGCCTGCTCGAAGCACTTCCCCGGACACGGCGACACCGCGGTCGACTCGCACCACGGCCTGCCGGTGATCGACGTCGACCTGGACGTGCTGCGCGCCCGCGACCTGATCCCGTTCCAGGCCGCGATCGCGGCCGGCACCAAGGCCGTGATGACGGCCCACATCATGATCCCGGCGCTCGACCCCCAGCTGCCGGCGACGCTCAGCCCCCGGGTCCTGCGCGACCTGCTGCGCGCGGCCCCGGCCGACGGTGGCCTCGGCTACCAGGGTCTGATCGTCAGCGACGCGATCGAGATGGGCGCCATCGCCGACACCTTCGGGATGGGCGAGGGCACCGTGCTGGCGCTGGCGGCCGGCGCGGACGCGATCTGCGTCGGCGGCGGTCTGGCCGACGAGGAGACCGTGCTGCTGCTGCGCGACGCCATCGTGGCGGGCGTGCGGGCCGGCAAGCTCGCCGAGGAGCGGCTGGCCGACGCCGCCGACCGGGTGCGCGCGCTCGGCAGCTGGGGCCGGATCGCGGCCCAGGGCGAGCGGCTGGAGCCCGACCTGGCGGTCGGCCTGCGGGCCGCCCGCCGCGCGCTGCGCGTGGTCCGGGCCCCGGGCCGGGAGGCCCACCCGGTGACCGAGCGCCCGTACGTGGCCTCGTTCTCCGACGAGCCCAACATCGCCGTCGGCGCGGTGACCCCGTGGGGCGTGGCGGACATGCTGGCCGACCGCTTCCCCGGCACCCGCACCCGGGGGGTCGGCCCCAAGGACGCCGCGCCGGAGCAGCTGGACGCGCTGGTCGCCGAGGTGGTGGCCGGCGCCGAGGGCCGCCGTCTGGTGCTGGTGGTCCGTGACGCCCACCGCTACGCGTGGATGTCCGCCGCGCTGTCCCGTCTGGTGGCGGCCCGGCCGGACGCCGCGGTGGTCGAGATGGGCCTGCCGCAGTCCGAGCCGGTGGGCGCGCTCCACATCGCCACCCACGGCGCTGCCCGGGTCTGTGGCCTGGCGGCCGTCGAGGTGCTCACCGGCCAGTCGGGAGCGATCGGCTGAGGTTCTGCCGGACCGTTACCCCGAGTGCCGGGAAGGTACTCGCGAGCGGGCCCGTCATGCGCATGGCGCATGGCGGGCCCGCTCCGTTTTCCCTCCGTTGACCTGCGGAGTTGTCACCTGTCGGTGTTCCCTCAAATCGGTCTTAAGTCAGCCTTAAGTTCTACTTAGGGTGATGATGCGGCGACTGATCGCCACGCGGTACAACAGGTCTGCAACGTCCTTTGCAGCCTGGTCATTTGGCGTTGACACCGCCAGTGGTCTAGGCCAGGCTCCAGTCCATCCGGTTCGAAATTCAACCTCACCGGATGTGGTATTGGCCCTTCCTGAAGCACTTCGCCGTCCCCGCCCGGAGCTCTCCGGGCGGACGCGCCATCACGCTGCCGGCGGGCACAGGCTCTAGCACCCTCGGAGGATGGCGTGAAGAAGCGTCAGCTCATGGCGACGTTCGGAATCATGGCGCTCGCCGCCGGATTGACGGCCTGTTCCTCGGGCGGTTCGCCCTCGGGGGACGGCAAGGCCGCCACGACGGACCCGAAGTCCGCCACCGGCACGGTCACCGTCTGGCTGATGGACGACGCCCAGAAGAACTGGCCGGACCTCGTGCAGCGGGTGAACGACGAGTTCGCGGCGAAGTACCCGAACGTCACCCTGAAGCTCGCCTACCAGGGCTGGGCCGACAAGGTGAGCAAGCTGGACAAGGCGCTCGCCGACGGCAGCGCCCCCGACGTCGTGGAGCTCGGCAACACCGAGACCATGAAGTACGTGCTGGCCGGCGCGCTGGCCCCGGTGGAGCGCTCCACCTTCGACAACTCCGACGCCTGGATCAAGGCGCTCGCCAACACCTGCACCTACCAGGACAAGCTCTGGTGCGTGCCGTACTACGCGGGTGCCCGGGTCGCGATCTACAACGCGAACGCCTTCCAGGCGGCCACCGGCAGCGCGGACTTCCCCAAGACCGAGGACGAGCTGCGGACGGCGCTGGACAAGGTCGCGGACAAGAACAAGGCCGACAAGAGCTACTCCGCGCTCTACCTGCCGGGCCCGTACTGGTACGCGGCGATGAGCTACGTCTCCGCGTACGGCGGCGCCATCGCCCGCTTCGACAGCGCCGGCAACTGGCACGGCACGCTGAGCGACCCGAAGTCCCAGCAGGGCCTGAACCACTTCGTCGACCTGGTGCGCAAGTACAACAAGGGCGACCTGGCGGTCAACGAGCAGAACCAGTTCGAGTCGATGGCCCGCGGGCACGCCGGAGCCTTCTACGGCAACGGCTACGAGGCCTCCAGCGTGAGCGCGCCGGTCACCGGAGACCCGACCCTCAAGGACGCCGTCAAGCTGGCCACCATGCCCGGCCCGGGCGGCAAGCCGCTGCCGACCTTCATCGGCGGTTCGGACCTCGCCGTCACCGCCAAGTCGCCGTCGGCCGCGCTGGCCACCGACTGGATCCGGATGTTCACCAGCACCAAGTCCCAGCAGGCGCTGGCGGACAAGGACATCCTGCCGAACAACCTCACCCAGCTGAACCCGCTGAAGAGCAAGCCGACCACCGCCGCCGCGGCCAACGCGGTGCCGGACGCCTGGTTCACCCCGCTGGCGCCGGGCTGGGGCGCGATCGAGAAGCAGAAGATCCTGCCGGACATGCTCACCGCGATCCTCAAGGGCAACAAGCCGGTGGACCAGGCCGCCAAGGAGGCGGACGCCGCGATCGACCAGCTGATCAACAAGCAGGGCTGAGCGGCGTCCGACGGGGCCCGTGAGCCGACGGGAGCCCCTTCCGGACCGCCGGGAGGGGCTCTCGAATGTGCTGCGCGGGGGAGGCCCCGTAGGATTGCCGCAGGAATCACCGCAGCGAGTGTGCGGACTCGCCGCCGTAGAGGTCCCCGCCGGGCATCCCCGCCCGGGTGGGGTCGAACCATCTCATCGGAGGCACATCCAGATGTCCGACACGCAGACTGTCCCCGTCCCCGGCCGGATCATGGCGGCGGAGATGGCCGAGCAGCCGGCCGTCCTCCAGCGCATCCTCGACGAGGGCGCCCCGAAGATCTTCGAGATCGCGGCCCAGATCGCCGCCCGCGACCCGCGCTTCGTCCTGCTCACCGCGCGCGGCACGTCGGACAACGCGGCGCTCTACGCCAAGTACCTGATCGAGATCCTGCTCGGCAAGCCGGCCGGCCTGACCTCGATGTCCACCACCACCGCGTACGGCGCCAAGCCGGACCTCACGGACGTGCTGGTCATCACCGTCAGCCAGTCCGGCGGCTCGCCGGACCTGGTGGCCTCGACCAAGGCGGCCCGCGAGGCGGGCGCCATCACGCTGGCGGTCACCAACAACGCCTCCTCGCCGCTGGCCGAGGTCTCCGAGTTCCACATCGACGTGCTGGCCGGCCCGGAGAAGGCGCTGCCCGCCACCAAGACCTACACCGCCGAGCTGCTCGCGCTGTACCTGCTGGTCGAGGGCCTGCGCGGCGGCGACGGCGCGGCCGCCAAGGAGCTGCCGTCGCTGGCCGCCGGCATCCTGGCCCGCCAGGGCGAGGTGAAGGCCCTGGCCGAGCGGTACCGCTTCGCCCAGCGCCTGGTCATCACCTCGCGCGGCTACGGCTACCCGACCGCCCGCGAGGCGGCGCTGAAGCTCATGGAGACCACCTACATCCCGGCCTCCCCGTTCTCCGGCGCCGACCTGCTGCACGGCCCGCTGGCCATGGTCGACAACGTCTCCCCGGTCATCGCGATCGTCCCGGAGGGCAAGGGCGGCGAGGCCCTGCAGCCGGTCCTGGACCGCCTGCGCGGCCGCGGCGCGGACCTGATGGTCATCGGCCAGCAGGACCAGGTGGACGCCGCCTCGGCGGGCTTCGCGCTGCCCGCCGGCGTGCCCGAGGAGGTCCAGACGATCCTGGAGATCCTGCCGCTGCAGCAGCTGGCCTACGAGGTCACCATCGCCCGCGGTCAGGACCCGGACGCCCCGCGCGCCCTGGCCAAGGTCACCGAGACCCACTGACACCTGGCACCGCGACGCCGAACCCCCCGTCCACAGCCTGTGGACGGGGGGTTCGGCGTCGCGCGGTCGGAGCAGGGCGGCCGCCGCCGGGCAGGAGGGGCCCGCGGCACCGCGGCCCGGAGCTGTCGTCGGGCGCCTCCACGGCACGCACCCGCGGCCGGAGGCGGAAAGCACTACGGGCCACGGCGCCGACACGGGACCCTCAACCCATGCGGCACCGCAGCCCGGAGCTGTCGTCGGGCGCCGGGTCGACCGAGAACTGTGCGGGGTCCTCGCTCGGCGGCGTCCGACCGAGGAGCGACCTCGCGCGGTCAGGGCAGTTGCGCGGGGGGTCTCTCCTTGGTGCTCTTTCATTGTGGACTAGACCAATCTGGGTTGTCCAGGGCTCCCCGAAAATTGGTCTGGACAACTTGGAGCCACCTCCGCGCGGGCGGGTGCGGCAGGCCCACCCGCCGGGCCTGGGGCTACGCTCGCCATGTGCCCTCGCTGAACGAACTCGTCCGCCGTCACACCACCCTGACCGGTGCCGATGTGGAATGGCTCCACATGCTGGTCTCGGAGTGGCAGCTGCTCTCCGACCTCTCCTTCGCCGACCTGGTCCTGTGGATCCCCACCTGGGACGGCATCCGGTACGTCTCGGTGGCCCAGATGCGGCCCAACACCGGGCCCACGTCCTACCAGGACGACATGGTCGGTCACCTCGTCCCGCGCGGCCGCCGGCCGCTGCTGGACGCCGCCTTCGACGAGGGGCGGATCGTGCGCGAGGGGGATCCGGAGTGGCGTGAGGAGGTGCCCGTCCGGGTCGAGTCGATCCCGGTGCGGCGCGAGGGCAAGGTGCTCGGCGTGATCGCCCGCAACACCAACCTGCTGACCGTCCGCACCCCCAGCCGGCTCGAACTCACGTACCTGCAGAGCGCCTCGGACCTGGCTCAGATGATCGCCGCCGGGACGTTCCCGTACCACGGTGTCGAGCAGACCGACATGGACGCGGCCCCCCGGGTCGGCGACGGTCTGATCCGGCTCGACGCCGACGGCATCGTCACCTACGCCAGCCCCAACGCGCTCTCCGCCTACCACCGGCTCGGCCTCACCACCGACCTGGTCGGCAGCCACCTCGGCCAGGCCACCGCCGAGCTGGTCCCGCCCTCGCGGTCGGCGGTGCACGAGGCGCTGGTGAAGCTGGCGAGCGGCTGGGCGCCCCGCCAGACCGAGGTCGAGGTGCAGGGCGGTGTGGTGACCCTGCGGGCGATCCCGCTCAAGCCCAAGGGCACCCTGACCGGCTCGCTGGTGCTCTGCCGGGACGTCACCGAGCTGCGGCGCCGTGACCGCGAGCTGATGACCAAGGACGCGACCATCCGGGAGATCCACCACCGGGTGAAGAACAACCTGCAGACGGTGGCGGCCCTGCTGCGGCTGCAGTCCCGCCGGATGGACTCGGACGCGGGCCGGGCCGCGCTGGACGAGGCGGTCCGCCGGGTGGGCTCGATCGCGATCGTGCACGAGACGCTCTCCCAGGCGCTGGACGAGCAGGTCGCCTTCGACGACATCGCCGACCGGGTCCTGGCCATGGTGATGGAGCTGTCCCAGGACGGCCGGGTGGCGACCCGGCGCAGCGGCAGTTTCGGCATCCTCTCCGCCGAGGTGGCCACCCCGCTGGCGATGGTGCTGACCGAGCTGCTGCAGAACGCGCTGGAGCACGCCTTCGGTCCGTCCGCCTCCGGCAATCTGGAGGTCAGCGCGTTGCGCGGCCGGGCGCCGGCCACCGGGATGGGCTGGTCGGACAGTTGGAACGGCGGCGCCCGGCCGGAGGAGTACCTGTTGATCACCGTGCAGGACGACGGGCGGGGCATGCCGGAGGGGTTCGACCCGCAGCAGGCGGGCAACCTCGGGCTGCAGATCGTCCGCACCCTGGCGACCGGGGAACTGGGCGGCACCTTCGACATGGTGGCGGGGCCGAACGGCGGCACCAAGGTGATCCTGGAGATCCCGGTCCCCTGAGCGCACCCGGGACCGGCCGGCGGGTGCCGCCGGCCGGAGCGCGGCGCACGAGGTGCAGTGGAGTGTGACGGGGGCGCGCGTCCGAAGGGGGCGCCGGGCGCGCACTCCAGCACCACCGCGAGCGACCGGAGGCGGGCGCCGGTAGCGAGACGGGGGCCACCACCCGGGCGCGGAAACAGAAACGAGGCCCTGTCGACCGGGGGGGGTGGGTCGACAGGGCCTCTCAACCCGTTCCGGCCGTCGGGGGGGAGTCGGCCGGAACGGGGGCTCTGGGTGGTGCGACACCCCACCAGTGCGTTGCACACGGTGAGCGCCTCAGCTCCACAATATTGCTCTAAGTGAACAGTATCAAGTGCCTGGGCGGCCCGGTGTCGCGGGACCGTGTCGAGCAAGGTCCTTTGTACGGAAGGCTTCGCCAGGAGGTGCAGGGAAGCCCTTGATCATGTGTTGATCGGTGGTGCGGTCACTACGGGTACTACGGCGTGTGATCAGGCGGTGCGGGCGCGGTTGCGGGCAGCGCGGCGCTTCATCGCGCGACGCTCGTCCTCGCTCATGCCGCCCCAGACGCCGGCATCCTGGCCGGTCTCGAGAGCCCACTGCAGGCACTGCTCCATGACCGGACAGCGGCGGCACACGGCCTTGGCTTCCTCGATCTGCAGCAGAGCAGGACCGGTGTTCCCGATCGGGAAGAACAGCTCCGGGTCCTCTTCGCGGCAGACAGCGCGGTGGCGCCAGTCCATGGTCGTCCAACTCCTCCTGCCGTCGGGGGTGACCCGGTCGGCATAATCGATGGCTTGTGAATGTGAACGCTTTCACGAATCCCGCAACAGCAAAAGAGACCAAAGGCCCATCGGGCCCGGGTGGTCTGTGCTGGGGAGGGATTCGGCGATTCGAGGGACACTCCGCGGTCGGCACCCGCCAGGGTCTGTGGTTGCCGTCGCTGCGATGTGTCCCGATCGCCATGTAGAGGTTCGCAAACCTCGGGCCCGGATACAACCCCCTTCAGGGAGGAATTTTTGATTCTTCGGTGTCGCCTAGCTCACAGCCAGTACTTCTATGGAGTGAAGGGGGCTTGTGCGTTCGAGAAGAAGGGTGAACCCCCCTTCCGGTCACACAATCACACGCAGTGCCCGCCGTACGCCTGTGAAACTGACGCGACTCCTGTCTCCAAGGTGGTCCCCGTCGACCTGGAATGGGGCCGGTTCCTGCGAAACCAAGGTGAAGTGCCGGGCGTCATGGTAGGAGACAACGTGCTTGCCGGACGGGCCGGCAGGGGCGGTGCCATCGTCCGAAGGCGTGTGCGACCGCAGGATCTGACGGACCGTTCGAGCGGTGCCGAACGCGGTCATCCGGGTGATGCCGAAGACGTCGAGGTCCGTGTCGAAGGAGGCGAGCGGCGACGGGTGGACCGGGCGGTTGCCCAGGAACGTCCATGGAGAGGTGTTGCTGACTATGGCCAGCACCAGGCCCGGAACCGGCGCCCGGCCCGGCATTTGCAGGGTGACCGGGCCCGATCGGCGCTGGTCACGCTGGGTGACGTAGTGCCGCAGGGCCTGCCCGACGTAGAGCGCGTGGGTGGACTTGCGCCCCGCCCTGCGCCGCTCCTCCACCCGGCCCACCACGCCCGCGTCGAAGCCGAGGCCGGCGGTGAAGGTGAACCAGCGGTCCGGCAGCCCGTCGGTCATCGCCTTGCCCAGGCCGATCGGCCGCTCCCGGTGGTTCTCCAGGGCGTTCAGCAGCGCCCCGGTGGCCTCCACGGGGTCGTTGGGCAGGCCCAGCGCGCGGGCGAACACATTGGTGGACCCGCCGGGCACCACGGCCAGCCGGGGGACCTTCTCGCCCGGGCCGTGCGCCAGCAGTCCGTTGACCACCTCGTTGACGGTGCCGTCGCCGCCCAGGGCCACCACGAGGTCGACGGCGCCGTCCTCGGCCGCCCCGCGGGCCAGGTCGCGCGCGTGGCCCCGGTACTCGGTCTGGGCCACCTCCAGCTTGAGGTCGCTGCGCAGGGCGTGGATCAACACGTCCCTGGTGCGGCCACTGGTGGTGGTCGCTTTCGGGTTGACGACCAGGAGAGCGCGCATGTGCTCAGCCTACGGGTCGGTACGGACCGACCGGCGGCTACCCTGCTGTCGTGACCGCAGAATCCTCCGCACCCGCACCCGTACCCGCGCCCGGCAGCGAGCGGCCGGCGGCCCTGACCGCAGGCGCCGCCATCACCGCCCTGGAGGGCGCCGCGCTCGTCGTCGTCGGCGTCTGGGACATGGTGTCCTCGCTGTCCGGCGACTCCAAGCAGCTCGTGCTGAACGAGTTCGGCGGCCTGGTGATCGTGCTGCTCGGCGTGCTGCCGCTGCTGGCCGCCCGGGCGCTGCTCAAGGGGCGCCGGTGGGGCCGCAGTCCGGCCGTCCTGACCAACTCGATCTGCCTGCCGGTGGCGTACTACATGTGGCAGAGCGGCGGCACCATGGTGGCGGTCGGGACGGCGATCGGCCTGTCCGGACTGGTCGGCATCGGCGCCCTGCTCACCCCGAAATCGACGGCGGCCCTCTACGCTCCGCACGAGGGCTGAGCACAGAGGGCCGGGGTCGGCGGCCGCCGCTGAGCGGCCGTCGGTTCTACTCCTCCACCAGGAGCTTCTCCCGGAGCTGGGCCAAGGTGCGGGCAAGCAGCCGGGAGACGTGCATCTGTGAGATGCCCACCTCGGCGGCGATCTGCGACTGCGTCATGTTGCGGAAGAACCGCAGCACCAGGATCTTCTGCTCCCGGGGCGGCAGTTGGGCCAGCAGCGGCTTGAGGGACTCCCGGTACTCGACGCCCTCCAGCGCCTCGTCGGTGGCGCCCAGGGTGTCCGCCACGGCCGGCGACTCGTCGTCGCTGTCCGGGACGTCCAGCGACAGCGTGGAGTACGCGTTGGCGGACTCCAGGCCCTCCAGCACGTCCTCCTCGGAGATCCCCAGGTGCTCGGCCAGCTCGTGCACGGTGGGGGAGCGGCCGTGCCGCTGGGAGAGCTCGCTGGTCGCCGTGGTCAGCGACAGCCGCAGCTCCTGGAGCCGGCGCGGTACCCGGACCGCCCAGCCCTTGTCCCGGAAGTGCCGCTTGATCTCGCCGACGATGGTCGGCGTCGCGTAGGTGGAGAACTCGACCCCGCGTTCGTGGTCGAAGCGGTCCACCGACTTGATCAGCCCGATGGTGGCGACCTGGGTGAGGTCGTCCAGCGGTTCGCCCCGGTTGCGGAACCGCCGGGCCAGGTGCTCCACCAGCGGGATGTGCATCCGCACCAGCTGGTTGCGCAGCTCGACGCGCTCCGAGGAGCCCTCGGGCAGCGCGGACAGCCGGACGAACAGGGCCCGGGCCGCCTCCCGGTCCGGCGCACCCGAACGGTGTGGGGCCTGGGAGGGCACCGCACCGCGCAGCGCCCCGGCCGCGTCGTCGCGGGGCGCCGGGGACTCCGGTGCCGCGGACGGGGGCGAGGGCGTGGGCGACGGATCAGACGTCGGCTCGGTCGGCTGGCTCATCCGGTGGGCGTCCTTCGGGTGCGCTTCGTCGTTGGCGGCGAGGCCGGGAACGCTCGCCTGGGTCGGTACGGCAGGGCCCGCCGTCGCGAGGCCGGTACGGTCCAGATCACTCACGGCCATTCCCCCGTTCCGTTCCGGGAGCACCGGGACCTGGGGCGGTCCCGGATTCGTCTCGTTGGTCGTACCGCGTGGTGGGCGGTACCGGGAGCCGTCCGCCGGTCCGGGTGGTGCCGGGCGGACGACTCTTGTTCGGTGCTGCTGTGGCGGCTCTAGTGGGCGGCGGAGCCGCCGCGCTTCTTGTGCAGGCTGATGGAGACGGTGTTGTCCTCGGCGACCGAGGACTCCACCTCGCCGGCCAGCGCGGAGAGCACCGTCCAGGCGAAGGTGTCCCGCTCCGGGGCCCGGCCGTCCGTGGTCGGGGCGGCGACGATGACCTTCAGCGAGTCGCCGACCAGCCGGAACTCGCAGGAGAGGACCGAGCCGGGCACCGCCTGCTGGAGCAGGATGGCGCAGGCCTCGTCCACCGCGATCCGGAGGTCCTCGATCTCGTCCAGCGTGAAGTCCAGCCGGGCCGCCAGCCCCGCCGTCGCTGTTCGCAGCACCGAGAGGTAGGCACCCGCCGCGGGCAGCCGGACCTCCACGAAGTCCTGCACTCCGGGCTCGCCGTCGATCTGGGACACCCTCACCTCCTGGGTGACGCGCTGTGCTTCCGGGCCGGTGGCCGCGGCACTGTCTGTTGCTTGGCTCAACTGCTTCGCCCCAACTGTCCAGAGGGGTGGTGCGGTACGTACCGGTCATACCCCGGCAGGGGTGGTCGGACGCCGCGCATCCGCCCGAGACGTTACCGCTATCGGCGGGCGGATGTCGCGATCCGGTCCCGCCTTCACGGGAACGAGCGACACCGGGTGCGAGGGTCACTCATGGTAGGCCCTCGCGACGCACCGTGGCAGCCCCCGGGAGGGACTCGCCCCGGCGGTCCGTCGGGTCAGCGGCCGCCGGCCTCGGCGAGGGCCCGGCCGCTGAGCCGGTGGACGGTCCACTCGTCCATCGGGACCGCGCCGAGCGACTTGTAGAAGTTGATCGAGGGCTCGTTCCAGTCGAGCACCGTCCACTCGACCCGCGAGTAGCCGCGTTCGACCGCGATCCGGGCCAGCTCCAGCAGCAGGGCCTTGCCGTGGCCGCCGCCGCGCGCCTCCGGGCGGACGTAGAGGTCCTCCAGGTAGATCCCGTGGGTCCCGCGCCAGGTCGAGAAGTTGAGGAACCAGACCGCGAAGCCGACCGTCTCACCGGTGGTGTCGTCCTCGGCGATCAGGCCGAAGACCGCCGGTGCGGCGCCGAACAGGGCCTCGCGCAGCTGCTCCTCGGTGGCGACCGCCTCCTGCGGCGCCTTCTCGTACTCCGCGAGTTCGCGGATCAAGGCGTGGATGACCGGGACATCGGTGACTACGGCGGTGCGGATCATGCCACGAGCCTACTTGGCCTGCTCGTCCTCGTCCCAGGCCTGGATCGAGGTCTGGTCGACGATCCGGCCGTCCCGCAGGTCCGCGACCGAGGTGACCAGCACCCGCACCCCGTCGGGATAGCGGCAGGACTCCATGAAGGCCAGGCGGTCGCCGTCGAGCAGGACCCGCTCCAGCCGGTGGCTCATCTCCCGGCCGTACACGTCGTCGAGCATGGCGCCGATCTCGTCCAGGCCGTGCATCACCAGCGGGTGGCTGGGCTGGGTCTTGCGGTCGACCACCCGCAGTTCGGCGTCGTCCGCGTACAGGGCAAGCAGCGCACCGGCGTCGCTGCGCTCGATTCCCTCGCGCAGCGCGCCGGTGTCGAAGGCGGACGGCGCGGCCATGATGGTCATGTTCTCGCTCCTCCGGTCGGTTCCGTCGGCTCGTACCTCCGAGCGTACGCCCGCCACCGCGCGCCTCAGCCGGTCGTCACACCGCGCAGGTACGCCGCGAGCGCGGTGATCGCGGCCGGGTTGCGCGGGCTCTCCACCAGGTCGACGTAGTCCAGGACGAAGATCCGGTCGTCGCGGACGGCGGCGACGCCCGCCAGCGGCGGGAAGGACTTGAGGAACGCCCGCTTGGCCTCGGCGTCGGGCGAGCCGTAGTTGTTGATGACGATCACCTCGGGGTCGCGCTGGACCACGCTCTCCCAGCCGACGGTGGTCCAGGAGTCGGCGAGGTCGCCCATCACGTTCTGCCCGCCGGCCTTGGCGATGATCTCCTCGGGCGCGGCGAACTTCCCCGAGGTGTAGGGCTTGTCCTCGCCGCTGTCGTACAGGAAGACCCGCGGCCGGCGCTCGGGCTGCGGGACGGCGGCGACCTGGGCCCGGAACTCGGCGATCAGCTTGTCGGCCCGGTCCCGGACGTCGAAGATCTCGCCCAGGTTGGCCAGGTCGGTGTAGAGCGCGTCCAGCGGGGACATCACCCCGCGCTCGGGGCCCTTGCCGCTGCGGCAGGACTCGCTGAGCACGTAGGAGCCGATGCCGAGGCCGGCCAGCGCCTGCGGGGTGAACCCGCCGGCCTCGTCGAAGCCGTAGTGCCAGCCGGCGAAGACCAGGTCGGCCTTGGCCTCCAGCGCGATCTCCTTGGTGATCTGCCGCTTGGAGAGCCAGGTGGTCTGCTGGTAGCCGTCCTTCCAGGCCACCTGGTCGACCCGGCCCTTGTCGTCGGGCATCACGTAGCCGGCCATCCGGTCGGCGAGGCCGAGCGCGAGCATCAGTTCGGTGATGCCGACGTCGTTGGTCACCGTCCGGGCCGGCTTCCGGTCGAAGGTGACCTTGGCGCCGCAGTTGTCGACGGTCACCGGGTAGTGCGCGGAGCCGGCGGCGGCGTCCCCGGCGGGGGCGATCTCGGCGCCGCAGCCGGTCAGCGCGAGGGTGAGCAGGGTGGCGGTGGCAACGGCCTTGACGCGCATGGGGTTTCCTCAGCGGGGGGAGTCGGCGGGGACGGGGGAGGACGGGCGGAGCCGGTCGAAGAGCAGTTGGACGGCGCCGGTCTCCGGGTGCCGCACGGGTGTCGCGCGGACGCCGAAGACCTCGGCCAGCAGGGCGGGTCGCAGGACCTCGGCGGGTGCCCCGGAGGCGACGATGCGGCCGGCCGCGATGACGTACAGCAGATCGCAGTGGCCGGCCGCCAGGTTGAGGTCGTGGAGCGCGGTGAGCACCGTCGGACCGGCCTCCCGGACCAGCGTCAGCACGTCCAACTGGTGGGCGATGTCGAGGTGGTTGGTGGGTTCGTCGAGCACCAGCACCCGGGGCTCCTGGACCAGCGCGCGGGCGATCAGCACCCGCTGCTTCTCGCCCCCGGACAGGCTCAGGAAGCCGCGTCCGGCCAGGTGGTCCGCGCCCACCCGGCGCAGCGCGCCGGCGCACCGGTCGGCGTCCGCGGCGGTCGGCCGGGCGAACCCGCCGCGGTGCGGCAGCCGGCCCATGCCGACCACCTCGGCCACCGTGAAGTCGAACTCGGCGGAGTGCTCCTGCGGCAGCGCGGCGACCCGCCGGGCGGCCTCGCGCGCGGTGAGCGCGTGCAGGTCCTCGCCGTCCAGCCGGACGGCGCCGGCGGCGGGCCGCAGGGCCCGGTAGACGCAGCGCAGCAGGGTCGACTTGCCGCTGCCGTTCGGCCCGACCAGGCCGACGACCTGCCCGGCGGCGGCGCCGAGCGTGACGTCGTGGACCAGCCGGGTGCCGGCCAGGTCGACCGAGACGGCGTCGAGGGCGAGATCCATCAGCGGCCTCCGAAGGTGTAGCCGCGACGGCGCATCAGCAGCAGGAAGCAGGGCACTCCGAGGACGGCGGTGACCACCCCGACCGGCAGTTCGGCCGGCGCCAGCAGGGTGCGGGAGACGATGTCCACCCAGACCAGCAGCAGCGCGCCGGCGAGCGGCGCGACCAGCAGCACCCGGCGGTGCCCGGCGCCGACCAGCATCCGGGTCAGGTGCGGCACCATCAGGCCGACGAAGCCGATCGCGCCGCTGACCGCGACCACGGTCCCGGTGACGGCCGCGGTGACCACGAACAGTTCGCGGCGCAGCCGGTCGCCGTCCACCCCGAGCGAGGCCGCCGTCTCGTCGCCCATGGCGAGGGCGTCCAGCCGCCCGGCGGCGCAGGCCAGATAGGCCAGGCCGGCCGCCACGGTGGCGGCGGCGATCGGGACGGACCCCCAGGTGGCCCCGCCGAGGCTGCCGAGCAGCCACATCATGGCGCTGCGGGCGGCCTCGCCGCGCGCGGCGCCGAACACCATCAGCGCCGTCACCGCCGAGAAGCCGTAGGACATCGCGGTGCCGGTCAGCACCAGCCGCAGCGGGGTGAGCCCGTACGCGGTCCGGGCGGCGGCGTACACCAGGACCATCGCCAGCAGCGCGGCGGCGAACGCGGAGACCGAGATCGCCCAGACCCCGAGCGAGGCGAAGGCGCCCAGCAGCAGGACGGCGTTGGCGCCGACCGAGGCGCCGGAGGAGATGCCCAGGACGAACGGGTCGGCCAGGGCGTTGCGGACCATCGCCTGCACCGCGACGCCAGTGGCCGCGAGCCCGGCGCCGACCACGGCGGCCAGCACGGTGCGCGGCAGCCGGATCTCCCAGACGATCGCGTACGCGGCCGCCTCCCCGGCCTCCAGCCGGCCACCCGTCAGCCCGGCGCCCAGCAGCCGCAGGACGCGCGTCCAGCCGAGCCCGCTGGAGCCCAGCGCCACCGCGCAGACCAGCGAGAGCAGCAGGGCCACGACCAGGCCGGCGGCCAGGGGTACGACGGGTATTCGACGGGCCGTCCGTTCGGGGGCCGGTGCGGTCACTGCGGTGCTCACGGGCGGCGCGCCTTCGCCTCGGGCCGTCGACGGCAGCGAGGCGGCGCGCCCGGGCCGCACTGCTGCCGGGGCGCCATCCCCTCGCAGTCCACGGCGAGTTGTCGGGAGATCCGCGTCCCGGGGCGATCGGGCTCGCGGGGCACGGGCCCCGCCCACCGTTGCGGGTCAGCGCCGGATTCACACCGGACTTCTCCCTGGGACGCTCCGGCAGCATAACAAGCGCCGGCACCCGGCACCCCTTACCGGGTCCCCGCGGGCGGGAACGCGCGACCGCCCCCGTCCGGAGGTCCGGACGGGGGCGGTCGGCGGTGTCTGATCGGCTGTCAGGCCTGCTTGGTCTCCCAGAAGATCTTGTCGACCTCGGCGATGAGGTCGAGCAGGGCCTGGCCGGTGGCCGGGTCCGTCGACGCCTTGGCGGCCGAGGCGGCCTTCAGGGTGTCGTTGATCAGCTGGTGCAGCTGCGGGTACTTCTCGAAGTGCGGAGCCTTGAAGTAGTCGCTCCACAGGACCGAGATGTGGTGCTTGACGGCCTCGGCACGCTGCTCCTTGATGATCAGGGCACGGGTGCGGAACGCCGGGTCCTCGTTGGCCTGGTACTTCTCCTGGGTGCCCTTCACCGACTCGGCCTCGATGCGGGCCTGTGCGGGGTCGTAGACGCCGCAGGGCAGGTCGCAGTGGGCGTGGGCGGTGGCGCGCGGTGCAAACAGACGAGAGAACATGGGAGTCCTTCCTTAGATCGTCTTCCCGCGCCCGAGATTACCCTTCCGGCCACCGGGTTTCGCGGTCGGGCGGCGGGCCTAGGGCAAAAGGTGGAGCCGGAACCGGGCCAATTCGGGCATCGGTCGAGGGCGGCCCGTACGGCAGACTGGGACGCGGCGAGCCGGGAGGAGGAGGCGTGGCGCGGATGGCGGAACCGGAGGGCGGCACCCCGGGGGGTGGCGCGCCGTTCGGGGTGATCGATGTGGCGGGACCCTCGATGGCGCCGACCCTGCGCGAGGGCGACCGGCTGCTGGTCCGGTACGGCGCGCGGATCAGGCCGGGGTCGGTGGTGGTGTTCCGTCACCCCTTCCAGCAGGACCTGCTGGTGGTGAAGCGGGCCGTCGAGCGGCGTGCGAAGGGGTGGTGGCTGCTCTCCGACAACCGGCCGGTGGACAGCGACAGCCGCAGCTACGGAGCGGTCCCGGACGAGCTGGTGCTCGGCCGGGTGCTGCTGCGGCTGCGTCCGCGCCCGGCCTGGCTGGCCCCCGGCCGCCGGCTGGAGCGCCTGCTGCTGACCGGCCGGCCCGGCCGGGTCCCGGGCCTGGCCCGCCGGCTGGGCGTCTGGGTCGACCCGGGCGGCCGCTAGGCCTGGCCCCGGCCGGCCAGGGCGGACGACTCCTGGGCCTCCTGCCGCTTGCGGGCGCGGTACGCGGCGACGTTGGCCCGGGTGGCGCACCGGTCGGAGCAGTACCGCCGGGAGCGGTTGGTGGAGGTGTCCAGGTAGGCGTTGCGGCAGGGGGCGGCCTGGCAGATGCCGAGCCGGTCGGCGCCCAGCTCGGTCAGGTGGACGGCCAGTCCCATGCAGGCGACGGCGCTGAAGTGCGCGGTGGCGGTCGGGGAGTTGTCGGCGAGGTGCAGGTGCCAGCGCGGCCGCCCGGCGTCGTCCAGGTAGTCGTGCCCGGAGACCAGCGGGCTGACCGGGTACTCCATCAGCAGGCTGTTCAGCAGGTCGACGCCGCGGATCTCGTCCCCCTCGGCGGCGGCTTCGAACACCCCGCGCAGCCTGGTCCGGACGGCCCGCAGCCGCGGCAGGTCCGCCTCCTCGGCGAGCGCGGCGGCCCGGGAGGAGTCGGAGAACAGCGACCGCACGGCGTCCACCGAGGTCAGTGAGTCGGTGCCGCGCTCGGGCTCCTCGGTGTTCACCAGCCGGACGGCCAGATCGGCGTACGAGGCGAGCTCCACGGTGGTCCTTCCAAATTCGGTAACGGGCTGATGGGCTCCAGCCTATTACCCGGGCGGGGAAAACGTCGGCGCCCGGCAGGACCGGCCTGCCGGGCGCCGTGACGGTGCGCTCAGAGCACCTTGGACAGGAACGCTCGGGTGCGCTCGTGCTGGGGGTCGGTGAGGACGTCCCGCGGGTTGCCGGCCTCGACCACCACACCGCCGTCCATGAAGACCAGCGCGTCGCCGACCTCGCGGGCGAAGCCCATCTCGTGGGTCACCACGACCATGGTCATGCCCTCCTCGGCGAGGCCGCGCATGACGTCCAGGACGTCGCCGACCAGCTCCGGGTCGAGCGCCGAGGTGGGCTCGTCGAAGAGCATCAGCTTGGGCTTCATGGCGAGCGCCCGGGCGATCGCCACCCGCTGCTGCTGGCCGCCGGAGAGCTGCGAGGGGTAGTTCTTCGCCTTGTCGGCCAGGCCGACCCGCTCCAGCAGGGCCATCCCGCGGTTGCGGGCGTCCGCCTTGGACTCGCCCTTGACCTGCACCGGCGCCTCGATGACGTTCTCTATGGCGGTCATGTGCGGGAACAGGTTGAAGCGCTGGAACACCATGCCGATGTCCCGCCGCTTGAGCGCGACCTCGTTCTCCTTGAGCTCGTAGAGCCGGTCGCCCTTCTGCCGGTAGCCGACCAGCTCGCCGTCGACCCAGAGCCGGCCGGCGTTGATCTTCTCCAGGTGGTTGATGCACCGCAGGAAGGTCGACTTGCCGGAGCCGGACGGGCCGATCAGGCAGAACACCTCGCCCTGCTTGACCTCCAGGTCGATGCCCTTGAGCACCTGGACCGCGCCGTAGGACTTGTGGACGTCCTCGGCCCGGACCATCGGGCCGCCGTTGCCGGCGTCGGCGGGGGTCTTGGTCAGATCGGTCATACGTGACCACCTCCCTCAAGCCCCGGGACCACGTCGGGGGTGGTCTTCGGGGTGGGCTTCCCGGCGAACAGTCTCCGCAGCCGCTGGATCGGCGTGGGCGGGAGCGTCCGGTTGGAGCCGCGGGCGTAGTGCCGCTCGATGTAGTACTGGCCGATGGTCAGCAGCGACGTGAAGAACAGGTACCAGAGGCTGACCACGATCAGCAGCGGGATGTTCTGGTAGTTCCGAGAGTAGATCACCTGGCCGGCGCGGAAGATCTCCTCCAGGGAGATCACGCTGACCAGCGAGGTGGTCTTGAGCATCGAGATGGTCTCGTTGCCGGTCGGCGGGATGATCACCCGCATGGCCTGCGGCAGCACGATCCGCCGCATGGTCTGGAACCGGCTCATGCCGAGCGCGTGCGAGGCCTCGCTCTGCCCCTCGTCGACCGACTGGATGCCGCCGCGGACGATCTCCGCCATGTAGGCGGCCTCGTTGAGGCCCAGGCCCAGCAGGGCGGCGACGAAGGTCGGGATCAGGACGTTGGTGGACTCGGACCAGAACTCCGGTCCCCACGGCACGCCGATCGAGAGCTTGGCCCAGATCAGGCCCAGGAAGTTCCAGAACACCAGCTGCACCAGGACGGGCGTGCCGCGGAAGATCCAGATGTAGATCCACGCGGTGCCGGAGAGCAGCGGGTTGGGGGAGAGCCGCATCACCGCGAGGATGATGCCGCCGACCACGCCCATGATCATGGCGAGCGCGGTCAGCTCCAGTGTCACGAGCATGCCGTGCACGATGCTGTCGTGGAAGAGGTACTTCCCGACGATGTCCCACTTGAAGGCGGGATTGGTGAAGAGGGCGCTCAGCAGCATCGCCGCGAGCAGGGCGATGACGACGGCGCCCGCCCAGCGTCCGGGGTGGCGGACGGGGACGGCCTTGATGGTCTCAGGCCGTCCCTTCGCCGCCTTCCCCTTGTCCAGAGAGTTCACGGTGTGGCCTCGGGGGAGAGAGAGTCAGACGGAGGGTCAGCTGACGGCGCCGTTGACGGTCGACTTGTCGAGCGCACCGGCCTCGACGCCCCACTTGGTGAGGATCTGCTTGTAGGTGCCGTCGTCGATCAGCGACTGGACGGCGCCCTGGACGGCGGGGGTCAGCGCCGAGCCCTTGGCGAGGGCGATGCCGTAGGGGGCGGCGTCGTAGGTGGCGCCGAGCTTCTCCAGCTGGCCGCCGGACTGCTTGATCGCGTAGTCGACGACCGGGGAGTCGGCCATCATCAGCTGGTCGCGACCGGAGACCACCGCGTTGGTGACGTCGGTCTGGAGGTCGAACTTGTCACCGTCGTTGACGATGCCCGGCTTGCCGGCCTTGGCACAGGCGGGGTTGCGGGTGTCGGTGATCTCCTGTGCCTGGGTGGTGCCGGTCTGGACGGCGACCTTCTTGCCGCACAGGTCATCGGCGTTGATCTTGTCCGGGTTGCCCTTCTTCACCGCGATGGCGCTGCCCGCGTTGAAGTAGGTGACCATGTCGACGGTCTGCTCGCGCTCCTTGTTGTCCGTCAGGGACGACATGCCGATCTGGAACTTGTTCGACTGGATGCCCGGGATGATCGCGGTGAAACCGGAGTCCTGGACGTCGACCTTGAGGCCGAGCCGGGCCGCGACCGCGGTGATCAGGTCGACGTCCATGCCCTCGATCTTGCCGTTGTCGGCCTTGAACTCGTTGGGCGCGTACGAGGCGTCCGAGCCGACCGCGAGCTTTCCGGCGGACTTGATGTCGGCGGGCACGAGAGCGGCCAGCTTGTCGTCGACCTTCACCTCGTTGACGGTCGCACTGGCGTTGGGGGCGCCGGAGCCCGTGTCGGTGCTGCTGCTGCTACAGGCGGTGAGGGCCAGGGAGACGGAGGCGAGTACCGCGCCGGCGGCGAAGAGACGGGTGCGCTGGGTACGGACGGTCATGAGGGGGATCTCCTCCTGAGGGAGAGGTCGGGCGGAGCGCGCCGCGGGGAGCGGCACACCGGGGCAGCAGGCCGTACGGCGCTGTACGGGTGTATGTCGCGGTACGTCGTCGAACGGGCAGTGCCGGTCGTGCTGAGCCTGGGCAGGGGTCGCGCAGGGTGGTGCGTGATGCGTCATCCGCCACCCTCCGCCGAGGTGGACGTTGATCGAACCGCCTCGACCAGTGGCCGGCCCGATCGGAGATGGGGGGAATCCTGCCATCTGATGACGGTCGGATGGCCCTCATTCAGATCAAAATCGGATAACGGGGGGTCACACTGTCCGCTATTCGGACCAATTCCGCGTCCCTGTCACCCTGCGTATAAGTATGCAGATCCCCCTGCGCTCTGCCCGGAGGCCCGCCCGCGCGCCCGCCGGATGGCGCCGCCGCGTTGAGCCGCCCGCGCGGCCCGCTCAGATCCCCCCGTTGACCACCGCGTTCTGGGCCGCGCCCGCGCTGACGTTCCACTTGGCGAGGATCTTGTCGTACTCGCCGCTGCGGATCAGCTGGTCCACCGCCTTGGCCAGGACGTCGCGCAGCTCGGTGTCCTCCTTGCGCAGCGCGATCCCGTACGGGTTGGACTTCGACTGCGCGCCGGTCACCTCGAAGCGGTTGCCGCCGTCGGTGGTCTTCGCCGCGTAGGCGGCCACCGGGAAGTCGTTCAGGCCGGCCACCGCCGCGCCCGAGGCGACCTCGGCCAGCGCCTTGGCGTCGCTGTCGAACTTGTGGACGGTCAGCGGCTTGCCGCCGCGGCCGCAGGCCAGTACCTGGCGGGCGACGATCTCGTCCTGGGTGGTGTTCTGCTGCACCGCGACGATCCGGCCGCACAGGTCGTCCAGGGTGTGGACGCCCTTCGGGTTGCCCTTCTGGACGACGATCGAGGTGCCGGCGATGAAGTAGTCCACGAAGTCCACGCCCGGGGTGACCTGCTTGCCCGTGTCGTCGAGGCCGTCGCGGCGCTGGCGGATGTCGCTCAGGCCGGACATCGCCACGTCGAACTGCTTGGCGTGAAGATTCGGTATCAGCTTCTCGAACGGGGTGTCGACGACCTCGATCCGCAGGCCGAGGATCTTGCCGACGGCGTTGGCGATGTCGGGGTCGATGCCGTCCGGCTTGCCCTCGCCGCCCCGGAAGTCCACCGGCGCGTAGTTGAGGTCGGAGCCGATCCGCAGCACCCCGGCGGCGTGCTGCGCCTTGGGGATCCTGCTGCGGAGGTCCTGGACCGGGTCCTTCGCGGCGGCCTGCTCGCCGCCGCCGCAGCCGGTCAGCAGCAGGGCTCCCGCGGTGGCCAGGGAGAGGGCCGCGGCGGCCCGGCGGCGGGGGTGGGCACGGTGGTGCATGAGGGTGCTCCTGTGGGAGGTACGTGGTGTCGCCGCGCCGTCGCGGAGGTGTACGCGAGACGGCGGAACAAGGGATCCTCCCATCCCGACCTGCCGGTCCCGGCGGCGGGTGTGTCAGAATTCGGTACCGGGTGACCCCCGAAGCTCGAACCGGACCACCGAGTCGCGACAGGCTCGGGGTGCGCAGGAACGGAAGTCCACGACGCCGACTCCGTATCCGTGGCACCGCCTCCCCGTCGTCTCCTGGTTCACCCCTGAGAGTGCGCGCGCTCGTTCGCCGTTGCCGCCGCCGGGGCCCGGAGTCACCAGACACCGGACGCCGACTTTTGGCCGCGTTGCGGAGTGAGCGCGTGCGACGAGGACGAAAAGGCATAGGTGCGATGCCGTCGTCCGACCTACGCTCGGCCCGGAAGAAGAAGCAGCACAGCTCAGGCTCAACAGTTACAAAAACCCTCATCCGAGGGCGCGGCCCCGACGGCAGCGCCCCGATCCAGCCCTTCCCGGGGCCGCCTCGGCGTACCCGGTTCCAAGCTTCCGGCCGGGTCGTCCGCCCGTCGGCCACGCGTCCTCGCTGATCAATGACGAAGAGGTCATCGTGGCAGCGGAGATCATCCACAGCAGCACCCAGGACACCGACGATCCGGTCGACGCCGTTTTCGCGCTCCACCGCGGCGGCAAGATGGAGGTCCGGGCGACCGTTCCGGTGCGCGACGCGGACGACCTGTCCCTCGCCTACACCCCCGGTGTCGCGCGCGTCTGCACGGCCATCGCCGAGCAGCCCGAGCTGGTGAACGACTACACCTGGAAGGCCAACACGGTCGCCGTCGTCACCGACGGCACCGCGGTGCTGGGCCTCGGCGACATCGGCCCGGAGGCCTCGCTGCCCGTCATGGAGGGCAAGGCCATCCTTTTCAAGCAGTTCGGCGGGGTGGACGCCGTCCCGATCGCGCTCGCCTGCACCGAGGTGGACGAGATCGTCGAGACCGTCGTCCGGCTGGCGCCCTCCTTCGGCGGCGTCAACCTGGAGGACATCTCCGCACCCCGTTGCTTCGAGATCGAGCGCCGCCTCCAGGAGGCGCTGGACATCCCGATCTTCCACGACGACCAGCACGGCACCGCGATCGTCACCACCGCGGCGCTCTGGAACGCGGCCCGGGTGACCGGCCGGGAGATCGGCGCGCTGCGTGCCGTCATCTCCGGCGCGGGCGCCGCCGGGATCGCGATCGCCAAGATGCTGGTCGCCGCCGGCATCGGCGATGTCGCGGTCTGCGACCGCCGGGGCGTCGTGTACGAGGGCCGCGGCGACCTGACCGACGTCAAGGCCGAGATCGCCGCGCAGACCAACCGGACCGGTCTCAAGGGCTCGCTGGCCGACGCGCTGGCCGGCGCCGACGTCTTCATCGGCGTCTCCGGCGGCACCGTGCCGGAGGAGGTCGTGGCCACCATGGCCGAGGGCGCGTTCATCTTCGCGATGGCCAACCCGAACCCGGAGATCCACCCCGAGGTCGCGCACAAGTACGCGGCGGTCGTCGCCACCGGGCGCAGCGACTTCCCGAACCAGATCAACAACGTGCTGGCCTTCCCCGGCATCTTCGCCGGTGCCCTGCAGGTCCGCGCGAGCCGGATCACCGAGGGCATGAAGCTGGCCGCCGCCAAGGCGCTGGCCGGCGTGGTCGCCGACGAGCTGACGCCGCAGAAGGTGATCCCCTCGCCGTTCGACGAGCGGGTCGCCCCGGCCGTCACCAAGGCCGTCGCCGAGGCCGCCCGCGCCGAGGGCGTCGCCCGCCGCTGACCGGCACCGCCTCGGCCGGGGCCCGGGACGCGCGTCACAGTCACGCGTGGTTCCGGGCCCCGCCCGTCGGGGCTATCGTCCGGACCATGTTTGCTGCCTACGCCGCACGAATCGACGCCGACGACCCGCTGAGCGGGCTGGATCTGGGCGAACTCCCCGAACCGCAGGCGCGCCCCGGGTGGAGCGTGGTCACGGTCCGGGCCGCCAGCCTGAACCACCACGACCTCTGGTCGCTGCGCGGGGTCGGTCTGCCCGCCGAGAAGCTCCCGATGATCCTGGGCTGCGACGCCGCCGGCGTCGACGAGCACGGGAACGAGGTGGTCGTCCACTCGGTGATCGGCCAGAGCGGCCACGGGGTGGGACCGGACGAGCCGCGCTCGATCCTCACCGAGCGCTACCAGGGCACCTTCGCCCAGCGGGTGGCGGTGCCCACCTGGAACCTGCTGCCCAAGCCGGCCGGGATCAGCTTCGAGCAGGCCGCATGCCTGCCCACCGCCTGGCTGACGGCCTACCGGATGCTCTTCACCAACGCCGGGGTGAAGCCCGGGGACACCGTCCTGGTGCAGGGCGCCGGCGGCGGTGTGGCGACCGCCCTGATCGTCCTCGGCAAGGCCGCCGGACTGCGGGTCTGGGTCACCGGCCGGGACGAGGCCAAGCGCGCCCGCGCCGTCGAGCTCGGCGCCGACGCCGCCTTCGAGAGCGGGGCCCGGCTGCCCGAGCGGGTGGACGCGGTGATGGAGACGGTCGGCGCCGCGACCTGGGCGCACTCGGTGAAGTCGCTGCGGCCGGGCGGCACCGTGGTCATCTCGGGGGCCACCTCCGGCCCCAACCCGAAGACCGCCGAGCTGAACCGGATCTTCTTCCTGGAGCTCAAGGTGGTCGGCTCGACCATGGGCACCAAGGAGGAGCTGGCCGGACTGCTCTCGCTCTGTGCCACCACCGGCGTCCGACCGGTGATCGACTCGGTGCTGCCGCTCGCCGAGGCCCGCGAGGGCTTCGCCCGGCTGGCCAAGGGCGATGTCTTCGGGAAGATCGTGCTCACCCCCTGAACGCCGCCGGCCGGCGCTCCCGGAGGAGCGCCGGCCCACGGCCGTCGGCACCGGCCCGCGCCGGCGGGGCGCTCAGCCCAGCAGCCGCCGCAGCCGCTCGCCGGCCGCGCCCAGCACCGAGCGGGCCTCGGCCAGCCGTTCGGCCGTCACCCCGCCGTCCCGGGCCGCGTCCCTGACCTGGTCCCGGAACCGGTCGAGCAGCCGCTCCAGCTCCCGGGCCGGATCGCCGGCCGGGTCGGTCGCCGCCCACGGCGGCAGGTCGGCCGGGGCACCGGCCGGCTCGTCCTTGTCCAGGTCGATCCGGGTCACGGTGACCTTCTCGGCGGGCGCGTCGGCGTCCGCCGCCGGGTGGCCCCAGCGGGCCGCGTCGGCCAGCCCGGCCAGGCCCTTGGTGAGCTCGGAGAGCCCCTCGGCCAGCCCGGTGGGCCAGTCGCCCCGCGCCGCGTGGTCGCGGACCTGCTGCTCGACCCGGCGCTTGATCCGCAGCGCCTCCTGCTGGGCCGCCGTCCGGGCCGCCCGGGACTGCTCGCGCAGCCGGCGGGCCTCGTCCTCGGCGGCCTTCGCCTTGGCCTTGGCCGCCTTCTCCTGCTCCTTGGCGCGCTTGGCCTGCTCCTTGGCGTGCTTCTTGAACTGGGTGAACTCGTCCTTGGCGCGCTGCCAGGCGTCCTTGTCGCCCCAGGGGCCGGCCCACGGGTCCCCGCTCTCGGCGCCTTCCGGCCGGGGCGCCTGCTTCGCCGCGCCCCACAGCTCCTCGCGCAGGCTCTTGGCGCTGTCCCGGACGTCCTCGCGGATCGCCCCGGCGAGCTGGGCCACCGAGTCGCGGATCTCCAGCTCCAGCTCGTCCAGCTCGCCCTGGCGGGTCGCCAGCTCGCTCCGGCCGGCGTCGGTGAGCCGGTAGACCTTGCGGCCGCCCTCGGTGCTGTGCGTCACCAGGCCCTCCTGCTCCAGCTTGGCGAGGCGCGGGTAGACCGTCCCGGCCGAGGGCGCGTACAGACCCTGGAAGCGCTCCTCCAGGAGGCGGATGACCTCGTAGCCGTGGCGCGGCGCCTCGTCGAGCAGCTTCAGCAGGTAGAGGCGGAGCCGGCCGTGGCCGAAGACGGGGGTCATCTCAGACCTCCTTGCTGAGGTCGGGGCCCTTGCCGAGGTCCGGGCCGGCCGGGAGTTCCTTGATGATCACCGGGCCGTCGTCCTCGGTCTCCGGCCGGCGCAGCACGGTGACCGCGCCGGAGACGGTGGTCACGACCAGGTTCCCCTGGCCGGAGCCGAGCTTGCCGGAGAGCCGCTTGGCCCCCCAGGAGCCGCCGACCTTGAGCTGCTCGAAGGTGCTGGTGACGTCGCCGCTGTTGGTGCCGGCCTCGACGTTGGTGTCGACCAGCGAGGGCAGCCGGACGCCGACCGAGCCGCTCACCGTGGTGACCTTGATCTCCGACGGGGTGGCCACGTCGAGGTCCAGGGTGACGTCCCCGTTGACCGAGTGGACCTGCACGTTGTCGGAGGCGCCGGCCAGCAGGGTGACCTGCCCGGAGGCGGTGTTGACCTTGAGGTCGCCGGAGACCGACTGGGCGTCGACGTCCCCGGAGACGGTGTTGACGTCCGTCCGGCCGGTCAGCCCGACCAGGGTGGCGTCACCGCCGGCGCTGTGCACCGAGACCGGCGAGGTGATGCCGGAGACGGTGGCGTGGGCCGACACGGTGCCCGCCTTGACCTTGGCGCCGGCCGGCACGGCCAGCGAGACCACGGCCCGGCGGGTGCGCCGCAGGCCGCCGAAGAACGACTTGATCGACTGCACCGACTTGACCGACTCGCCGAACTCGCTCCAGCTGAGGTCCTTGTAGGTGACCGTCAGGACCCCGTCGGCGAGCGTGACGTGCAGCGGCTCGCCCTCCAGCTCGGTGACCTCCAGCCGGGCCGGGCCCTCGGTGGCCACCACGTTCACGGCGCCCCCGACGATCCGGACGTGGAGGGTGTCGACCTCCCCGTCGATGGTGATCCTGTCAGGACCCTCGACCGTCCACTGGCTCATGTCTGCCGCCTCCCGTTACGACTCGCGATGTATCGCGTCTCCTGTGAAAGACGATATATCGCGTGACGGCGAAGTCAAGCGGTCCGGCCCCCGAGCCCGACCCTGACCGGACCCGGACCGGCCCCCGAGGCGTCCCCTACGGGCCGGGGTGCGCGAAGGGCCCGGGAGACCGCTGCCTCCCGGGCCCTTCCTGTACGGCCTACCGCGTCACTCGTCGTCCTCGTCGTCGAGCCGGGCCAGCCAGGTGGCCAGCCGCTCGACCGGGATCTCGAAGTCCGGGTTGAGGTCGACGAACTCGCGCAGGCGCTCGGCCAGCCACTCGAAGGTGACCTCCTCGTCGCCGCGCCGGTTCGCCAGCTCCTCGATGCCGCGGTCGGTGAAGTACACGGTTCGCTCCGGTCCGGTGGGGATTCGACCTGGTCAGGATAGTCCGGGCGGTGCCGGGTCCGGCGCGGCCCTAGGCGGCCCGCCAGGTGCTCAGGGTGATCTTGACGGTGCCGGTGGTGACGTCGGAGACCTCCACCACGGCGATCCCGATGTTGCGGGTGACCCGGTCGCGGATGCAGAGCAGCCGCCCGGGCGAGACCCGGTTGAAGGACAGGTCGGTGTCGGGCCGCGAATCGATCGCGGCGGCGCACTGGTCGGGCGTCACGCTCGGCTCGGTGATCACCGCGAAGTCCGACTTGCTGTCGCCGGCGGCGACGAAGGCGTTGGCCTTGCTGCTGCTGCCGGTGGCGGTCACGCCCAGGCCCCACTTGAGGTCGGTGCCGCGCGGCACGACCGTCCCGCCGTCCAGGTCGATCCGGTAGGAGTCGTAGTAGGCCTCGGTGCCGGGGACGGCCAGCGGCTTCTTGTCGAGCAGCGGCGTGTATCCGGCGGGCCGGGACGGCGCGGTCACCCCGCCGGCCGAGGTCGACGGTGCGGCCGTCACCTTGCCCGAGGAGGTGCTGGGCGTGCCGCTCGCCGGGGTCGGGGTGTCGGTCGCGGTGGTCGGCACGGGCGAGGTCGGGGCGGGGGCCGGGGCAGAGCCGCCCGACGAGGCGCTGTTGGCCTTGTCGTCGGTCTTCTTGTCCAGCTGCTTGACCAGCAGCACACCGCCCGCGGTGCCGCCGAGGGCCATCACCAGGGCGACCACCAGCAGGGCCTTCCAGGAGACGCCCTTGCGCCGGGGCTCCGGAGCGGGCGCGGGGGTGTCCGTCACCACCGGGCCGGGCGGCGGGGTGTCGTAGGACGGCGGCTCCTGGCGCAGCCGCACGGTCGGCGGCGAGGGCAGCACCGGTGCGGTGGGCGCCTCGTAGCCGGGCTGCGGGGGGCCGTACGCGCCGATCGGCGGCGGGGCGAAGCCGGGCGGCGGGGCGACCGGCTGCGGGCGGGGCGTGCCGAAGTCCGGAGCGCCGAAGGAGGGCGCGGTGGCCGGGCGGGCCGGCTGCGCGAGCGGCGGTGGCGGAATCGTGGGCGGGCCGCTCGGGGGCGGTGTCGGTGCCGTGGCCGGCGCGGCCGGCAGCGGGGTCGGCGGGGTCCTGGGCAGGTCCGAGCGGCGGGTGATCTCGGTGTTGACCTGGCGGGGCAGCCAGTCGTCGGCGAACCGCAGCTGCCCGCCGACCGACGGGTGGTTGCGGGCGATCTCGATGATCTCGGCGGGCTTCGGGCGGTCCTCGGGGGACTTCGCCAGGCAGCGCGTGATCAGCTCGCGCAGGTCGACCGGGACGGCGTCCAGGTCGGCCGGCTCGTGCACCACCCGGTAGAGCACGGCGGTGTCGGGGCCGTCGCCGAACGGCGCGGTGCCGCCGGCGACGTACGCGGCCAGCGCGCCGAGCGCGAAGACGTCGGTGGCCGGGGTGACCGGGCGGCCCTGGGCCTGCTCCGGGGACATGAAGGCGGGCGAGCCGATCCGGTAGCCCGTCCCGGTCAGCGCGGTGGCGTCGGCGGCCCGGGCGATGCCGAAGTCGATCACGCGCGGGCCGTCGCCGGCCACCAGCACGTTGGCCGGCTTGAGGTCGCGGTGCACCACCTCGACGCTGTGGATGGCCTGCAGCGCCTCGGCGATGCCGCCGATCAGCAGCAGCACGGTGCGCACCGGCAGCGCGCCGTTCTCGCGGACCACCTGCTGCAGCGACGGGCCCGGCACGTACGCCGTGACCAGCCAGGGGGCGTCGGAGTCCAGACCGCCGGAGTCGATCACCTGGGCGGTGTAGAGCCCGTGGATCCGCTGGGCGTTGCTGACCTCCTGGGCGAAGCGGCGGCGGAACTCTCCGTCCTCGGCGAACTCCGGGCGGACCACCTTGAGCGCCACCGGGCGGCCGCCCGGGGTGTACGACAGGTAGACCCGGCCCATGCCGCCGGCGCCGAGGCGGGCGAAGAGCCGGTAGCCGCCGACCTCGCGGGGGTCGTCCGGGTGCAGCGGCTGGAAGACCGGCGGGAGCGGCGAGGGCGTGGCGTCCCGTGGTGTGTCGGCGGTCATGCGGTGATCCCCCTGGGAGAGCGGTGAGGTCCGTCCGTCCGGCCGCGGGCGCGTCGACGGGCGCCCGGGCGTCGGTCCGGCGAGGCACAACCTATCGATCCGTCAGGTGTGCTCGCAGGTCGGTGGCCGTTTGGTTGCAGAGCTGCGACCTTGGCGCGGCGTCATGGGGCGGCCCGGGGCCGTTCGAGCCCGACCGGAGTCGGAGCGGGCTCAGATGGTGAAGATCTCCTCCAGCAGGGCCTGCTGCTCGGCGCCGTGACGCTTGGCCGAGCCGACCGCGGGGGCCGAGGAGGCCGTGCGGGCGACGCGACGCAGCCGCGAGCCGTTGGCACTGCGGCCGACGACGACCTGGAGGTGGTCGACCAGGTTCATCGCGATGAACGGCCAGGCACCCTGGTTGGCCGGCTCCTCCTGCGCCCAGACGAACTGGACGTCGTCGCCGTAGCGGGCCAGCTCCTCCTGGAGCTCGGCCACCGGCAGCGGGTAGAGCCGCTCGACCCGGACGATCGCGGTGTCGGTGACCCCGCGCTCGCTGCGGGCCGCCGCGACGTCGTAGTAGAACTTGCCCGCCGTGATGACGACCTTGCGGACGTTCGCCGGGTCGACGGTGGTGTCACCGATGACCGGGCGGAACGAGCCGGACAGGAACTCCTCGGTGGCACTCGCCGCGGCCTTCAGACGCAGCATCGACTTCGGGGTGAAGACGACCAGCGGCTTGTGGTGCGGGTTGTGCGCCTGCCAGCGCAGCAGGTGGAAGTAGTTCGACGGCAGGGTCGGCATGGCGACCGTCATGTTGTTCTGCGCGCACAGCTGCAGGAAGCGCTCCGGGCGGGCGGACGAGTGGTCCGGGCCCTGGCCCTCGTAGCCGTGCGGCAGCAGCAGGGTGACGCCGGAGTGCTGGCCCCACTTCTGCTCGGCGGACGCGATGTACTCGTCCACCACGGTCTGGGCGCCGTTGACGAAGTCGCCGAACTGCGCCTCCCACATGACCAGCGAGTTCGGGCGGGTCAGCGAGTAGCCGTACTCGAAGCCCATCGCCGCGTACTCGGACAGCAGGCTGTCGTACACGGTGTAGCGGGCCTGGTCCTCGGTCAGGTACAGCAGCGGGGTGTAGTCCTCGCCGGAGACCCGGTCGATCAGCACCGCGTGGCGCTGGCCGAAGGTGCCGCGGCGGCTGTCCTGGCCGGCCAGCCGGACCGGGTGGCCCTCCATCAGCAGCGAGCCGATGGCGAGGGTCTCGCCCATCGCCCAGTCGATGGTGTTGTCCTCGACCGAGGCGGCGCGGCGCTGCAGCTGCGGCAGCAGGCGCGGGTGGACGGTCAGCCAGTCCGGCAGGTTGACCTGCGAGGCGGCGATCCGCTTGACCATCTCCTGGGAGATGCCGGTCTGGATGTTGACCGGGAAGTCGGCCTGCGGCTTGCCGTTGGCGGCCGGCGCCGGCGCCTGGGCGGCGTCGCGGACCTCGGCGAAGACCTTCTCCAGCTGGCCCTGGAAGTCCTGGAGCGCCTGCTCCGCCTCTTCCATGGTGATGTCGCCGCGACCGATCAGGCCCTCGGTGTACAGCTTGCGCACCGAGCGCTTCTTGTCGATCAGGTCGTACATCAGCGGCTGGGTGAACGACGGGTTGTCGGCCTCGTTGTGACCGCGGCGGCGGTAGCAGATGAGGTCGATCACGACGTCCTTGTGGAACGCCTGGCGGAACTCGAAGGCGAGCCGCGCGACGCGGACCACGGCCTCCGGGTCGTCGCCGTTCACGTGGAAGATCGGGGCCTCGATCATCCGGGCCACGTCGGTGCAGTACATCGAGGAGCGCGAGGACGCCGGGGCGGCGGTGAAGCCGACCTGGTTGTTCACCACGACGTGCACGGTGCCGCCGGTGCGGTAGCCGCGCAGCTGCGACATGTTCAGGGTCTCCGCGACGACGCCCTGGCCGGCGAAGGCCGCGTCGCCGTGGATCTGGATCGGCAGCACCGGGAAGGTGGTGCCGCCCTGGTCCAGGATGTCCTGCTTGGCGCGGGCGATGCCCTCGACGACCGGGTCCACGGCCTCCAGGTGGGAGGGGTTCGCGGCGAGCGAGACCTTGATGGTCTCGCCGTCCAGGCCGGTGAAGGTGCCCTCGGAGCCGAGGTGGTACTTCACGTCGCCGGAGCCGTGCATCGACTTCGGGTCGAGGTTGCCCTCGAACTCGCCGAAGATCTTGCCGTACGGCTTGCCGACGATGTTGGCCAGCACGTTGAGGCGGCCGCGGTGGGCCATGCCGATGACGGCCTCGTCCAGGCGGTGCTCGGCCGCCGAGTCGATGGTCGCGTCCAGCAGCGGGATGAGGGACTCGCCGCCCTCCAGCGAGAAGCGCTTCTGCCCGACGTACTTGGTCTGCAGGAAGGTCTCGAAGGCCTCGGCCGAGTTCAGCCGGCGCAGGATGCGCAGCTGCTCCTCGCGCTCCGGCTTGGTGTACGGCTTCTCCAGGCGCTCCTGCAGCCACTTGCGCTGCGTCGGGTCCTGGATGTGCATGTACTCGATGCCGACCGTGCGGCAGTACGTGTTGCGCAGCAGACCGAGGATGTCGCGGAGCTTCATCATCCGCTGGCCGCCGAAGCCGCCGACCGCGAACTCGCGCTCCAGGTCCCACAGGGTGAGGCCGTGGGTGGTGACGTCCAGGTCGGGGTGCTTGCGCTGCTTGTACTCCAGCGGGTCGGTGTCGGCCATCAGGTGGCCGCGGACCCGGTAGGAGTGGATCAGCTCGATGACGCGCGCGGTCTTGTTGACCTCGTCGTCGTGCGTGGTGGCCACGTCGGTGGCCCAGCGGACCGGCTCGTACGGGATCCGCAGCGACTCGAAGATCTCGTCGTAGAAGCCGTTCTCGCCCAGCAGCAGCCGGTGGATCTCGCGCAGGAACTCGCCCGACGCCGCGCCCTGGATGACGCGGTGGTCGTAGGTCGAGGTCAGCGTCATGATCTTCGAGACACCGAGCCGGGACAGCGTCTCCGGGGCGGAGCCCTGGAACTCGGCCGGGTACTCCATGGCGCCGACGCCGACGATGGTGCCCTGGTTCTGCATCAGGCGCGGCACGGAGTGCACGGTGCCGATGCCGCCCGGGTTGGTCAGCGAGACCGTGACGCCGGTGAAGTCGTCCATGGTCAGCTTGTTGGCGCGGGCCCGGCGGACGATGTCCTCGTAGGCCTGCCAGAAGCCGAAGAAGTCGAGCGTCTCGGCCTTCTTGATCGCCGCGACCACGAGCTGGCGGTCGCCGTTCGGCTTCACCAGGTCGATGGCCAGGCCCAGGTTCACGTGCTCGGGCTTGACCAGGTAGGACTTGCCGTCCTTCACCTGGTAGCTGTGGTTCATGCCCGGCGAGGCCTTGATGGCCTGGACCAGGGCGTAGCCGATCAGGTGGGTGAAGGAGACCTTGCCACCGCGGGCGCGCTGCAGGTGGTTGTTGATGACGATGCGGTTGTCGATCAACAGCTTGGCCGGCACGGCGCGCACGGAGGTCGCCGTCGGCACCTCCAGCGAGGCGTCCATGTTGGTCGCCACCGCCTTCGACGGGCCGCGGAGCTGCACCAGCTCGGGGCCGCCGGTCTCGGCGGGCGTGGCCGGCGCCGCGGCGGCGGCCTTCGGGGCCGGGGGCGCGGCAGGGGCTGCGGCGAGGGGCGCGGGCGCCGGGGCCGCGGCAACGGGCGCGGGCGCGGCCGGTGCGGCGGGGGCGGGTGCGGCCGGAGCAGCAGCGGCGGGCGCGGGGGCGGCAACGGGGGTCGGCGTGGGGCCGACCTGGGTCGCGGCCTGGGTCACTGGGGTCACCTCGGTACCGGGCTTGTAGTCGGCGAAAAAGTCCCACCAGGCTCGGTCGACCGAGTTCGGGTCCTGGAGGTACTGCTGGTAGATCTCGTCGACGAGCCACTCATTGGGGCCGAAGCCAGTGGAGCTTGCCGAGCTGTTGGGGGTTTCTTGGGACTGTGGCGACACGGCGGCAACCGCCCTCTTCCGCTTCCTTTTGGGATGTTTGGACAGCGGGGATTAAGGCTACGCCCCTGACCAGTGATCGCGCAGTCCCCAGGGCTCAGGCGTCGCCCAGATCACAGTCCTGACCTGCAGGTTGGCTGAAAATGTGCGTTAGAAAGCCGCCTCGGAGGGGAACCGATCACTTCCGATCAGCTACCATATCCGGACGAAAACGGACAAATAACAGCTCGGGGGCTTCTGGGTCGTCCTCCACGTCTGTGTCGCTTCTGTGACATGCGGGCGAAGTCCGTGCGCCGCGGGGACAGCGTGCGCGGGTCACCGCCCCGGGAGCGTGCGCGGGGCCCGGCCGCGGGGCCCCCCCCCCGGGGTTCCGGGAGGCCCTACCGGGGGCCGGGCAGCCGGACCTCGATCCGGCAGCCGGGCGCGGCCTCCGCGACCTCGATCCGCCCGCCGTGCAGGTCCACCGCCCAGCGGGCGATGGCCAGCCCCAGGCCGGTGCCGCCGTCGGAGCCGGGCCCCTGGGCGGTGGCGGTGCCGCTGCGGCTGAACCGTTCGAAGACCCGGGTGCGGTCGGCCGCCGGGATGCCCGGCCCCTGGTCCTCGACCTCCAGCAGCAGCGCGCCGGGTTCGCCGCCCGGCCGGGCCCGGACCGTCACGGTGCCGCCGGGCGGGGAGTGCTTGCAGGCGTTGTCGACCAGGTTGGCGACCACCTGGTGGAGCCGCTCCGGGTCCGCCACGCCGGTCAGACCGACCGGGCTGACCTCCAGGGCCAGCCGGACGTCGCCGCGCCGGGAGAAGGCCCCGCCGGCCGTCGCGCCGTCCACGGTGACCCCGCGCAGCACGCCGTCCAGGAACTCGCGCACCTCGAAGGGGCGGGCGTCCAGGTCGACCACACCGTCGTTGATCTTGGAGAGGTCGAGCAGGTGGGTGACCAGCCGGCCGAGCCGCTCGGTCTGTTCCAGCGCGGCGCCCAGGGTCGCCGGGTTCGGCTGGACCACGCCGTCGACCACGTTCTCCAGCACGGCGCGCAGCGCGGCGATGGGCGTGCGCAGCTCGTGGGAGACGTTGGCGACCAGCTCGCGGCGGTGCCGGTCGGCGGCCTCCAGATCGGCCGCCATCTGGTTGAAGGTGGCCGCCAGTTCGCCGATCTCGTCGCGGGAGTTCACCTCGACCCGGCGGCTGTAGTCGCCGGAGGCCATCGCGCGGGCCGCCGCGGTCATGTCGCGCAGCGGGGCCGTCAGCCCGTGCGCGAGGAACTGCATGAACAGCAGTGAAGCGATCATGGAGAAGACCATGATGATCCGGATCTGCGTCTCGGAGCGGATCGCCACCACGACCATGCCGGTGGCGAGGAAGACCGAGACGATCACCAGGAGGGCGAGTTTGCCCTTGATCGAGCGGACCGGGTCGAGCGGCCGGATGTCGGCCCAGACCCGGTGGGCGGCGCGGGCGGCCAGCGTGGGCCGGTGGGCGCCGTCGGCGTCGCCGTTGCGTTGCTGTGGAAAGGTCATTGGTCCCCTGTGATCCCCGCGGGTCCGCGCGGCGGTTCGGGACACGGGCCCCCCGGAGGCCCGGTGCCCGAGGCGCCGCTAGGAGAGCGGGGCCTCCAGCGCGTAGCCGACCCCGTGGACGGTACGGATCCAGCTGGCGCCGATCTTCCGGCGCAGCGCCTTGACGTGGCTGTCCACGGTGCGGGTGCCGGACGCGTCCGTCCAGTCCCAGACCTCGGCCAGCAGTTGCTCACGGGTGAGCACCGCGCGCGGTTGCGCGGCCAGGCAGGCGAGCAGGTCGAACTCGGTCGGCGTCAGGTGGACGTCGCCCGAGGCCAGCCGGACCCGGCGCTGCACGTGGTCGATCTCCAACTCGCCGAAGCGCAGCGAGCCGAGGGCCGGTGTGCGGGCCGCCTGCTGGGCGCGCTCGACGCGGCGCAGCAGCACGTTGACCCGGGCCGCCAACTCCCGCATGGAGAACGGCTTGGTCATGTAGTCGTCGGCGCCCACGCCGAGGCCGACCAGGAGGTCCGTCTCGTCGTCGCGCGCGGTCAGCATCAGGACCGGCACCGGGCGTTGGGCCTGGATCCGGCGGCACACCTCCAGGCCGTCGAAGCCGGGCAGCATGATGTCGAGCACGACCAGGTCGGGCTGCCAGGTGTGGAAGCCGTCGACCGCGCCCGGTCCGTCGTGGGCCACGGCGACCTTGAAGCCCTCCGCGCCCAGCCGGGCCGCGATCGACTCGGCGATCGTGGGCTCGTCCTCCACCACCAGCACTCTGCGCTGGCTGCTCACCGTGCCGCCGCTGTTCTGGTTGTCCTGCTGAATTTCTGTCACGGTCACGCCACCGCCCCCAGGGCTGCGGGCCGGCCACCTGTGGGGATGGCGAGGCTCCGCTCGTAGTCTTGTTCCGTCGTGGACTGTGCCGGGTCCGCCGTCCCGTAGCGCGTGCGGAAGCGGAGGACAGGTGTGGACTGCCCGCCTTTCCCGCACACTTCGCAGCGTACGGACAACGAGTGCTTCCCGGCAGGTGGACCGGACGTTTCCGGCCCGTGGGCCGGCCGTCGGGCCGCCCGTCGGGCCCACTCGGAAGTGGGCACGGGCCAGTACCTTACCCGGCGATTTTTCACTCGGTAACGGTACGTATGCACTCCAGTTGACACCAAGCCGCCGGTCAGAGCCCGTACTCGTGCGTAGACGGAGTGCAGGTCTGTACCAATCCCGGGATCCCGGGCCGCGCGATGTTCACGGGGTATTCCCAGCTGGCTCCCAGGAGCCCGACGTACCGTGGTCACGACAAGTCGCAAAGGTGGGATTTCCGGCGTGCGCCGGTACGTTGAGCACCGGACGGGGGCCGGAGCGGCGGGTCTGGAGCGGAGGCGGCATGGCGGAGCTGCGCGGGAGTGCTGCGCGGAGCGGACCGTGTCCCGGGCCGCCGTACGGGATGCTGCGCCTCGGCCTGCGGACCGGGGTGGTCGAGTGGGTGCTCGCCCGGGTGCCGACGCCCCGGCGCAACCCCTTCGCGCTCGGGTACCTCGCCGTGGTCGGCGCCACCACGACCTTCGCCAAGCTGGCCGACCCGGGGTTGGTGCTCCGGCTGCAGGAGGCCTCCAGTTCGGACGGGCACAACCTGGTGCACCATCCGCTGCGCGCGCTGCTGTTCAGCGGGTTCTGGGTGGCCGGGACGATCTGGATGCCGTACCTCTGGGCCTTCGCCTTCACCGTCGCGCCGCTGGAGCGCCGGGTGGGCGCCGCCCGCGCCGCGGCGGTCTTCGCGATCGGGCACGTCACCGCGACGGTGCTCTCCCAGTCGGTGGTGATCGCCGCGGTGGCGACCGGCCGGATGGAGTCGGAGGCGCTGGACTTCCTGGACATCGGCGTCAGTTACGGCGTGCTGGTCAGTCTCGGCGCGCTGGCCGGACTGCTGTCGCCGCGCGGGCGACTGCCGGCGCTCGGCTCCGCCGCGCTCCTGATCGCCGAGCAGATCGTGGGCGACCGGGACCTGGTCACCGGCATCGGCCACCCGGCGGCGCTGCTGACCGGGGTGGCGCTCTGGCCCTGGCTCCGGCGCGGACCCGGCCGCCGGTGGCGGCGTTCCGAGGCGGCCCCGGCCGGCCCCCCGGGCTCGGCGCAGACCTCCGGCGGGCCGGCCGCGGTGCTGGACCGGGCGTAGCTCCCGGCGGTGGCCCGGGGTGCGGCCGGGCGTTTTTGACGGGCTTCCCCGGGGCCTTCCTTGTTCGCTCATGGCGAACATGACGGGGGGAACATTCGGTGGCCGTGAAACCTTAGTCAGGTCAGCTCAACTTCGCTGACTGGGGAGAGATCATGGCATCGACGTCCACACCGCTCACCCTGCCCGTACTGCCGCTCGACGACGAGGTCGTGCTCCCGGGCATGGTCGTTCCGCTGGATCTGAAGGACACCGAGGTGCGGGCCGCCGTCGAGGCCGCGCGGGCCGCGGCCGGCGACGCCGCCAAGCCCCAGGTGCTGCTGGTGCCGCGGGTGGACGGCTCGTACGCGGCGGTCGGCACCCTCGCCACCGTCGAGCAGGTCGGCCGGCTGGCCGACGGCCCCAACGGGGTGGGCCAGCCCGCGGCGCTGGTCCGCGCCGTGCGCCGGGTCCGGATCGGCGTCGGCACCACCGGGCCGGGCGCCGCGCTCTGGGTGGAGACCACGCCGTTCCGGGAGTCCTCGGTGGGCACGCCGGTGGCGGGCCGCGCCGCCGAGCTGGTCCGGGAGTACAAGGCGCTCTCCACCCAGTGGCTGCGCCAGCGCGGCGCCTGGCAGATCGTCGACCGGGTGGCCCAGATCGAGGGCGTCGGCGAGCTGGCCGACAACATCGGCTACGCGTCCTTCGCCACCGCCGAGCAGAAGCTCAAGGTGCTGCTGGAGGCCGACCAGGTGGCCCGCCTGGAGTACGCCCTGACGCTGCTGCGCGACCACCTCGCCGAGGAGGAGGTCAACGACACCATCCGCAAGGACGTCGAGGAGGGCGTGGCCAAGCAGCAGAAGGAGTTCCTGCTCCGGCGCCAGCTGGAGGCCGTCCGCAAGGAGCTGGCCGAGCTGAACGGCGACCCGGCCGACGAGGAGGGCGACTACCGCGCCCGGGTCGAGGCCGCCGACCTGCCGGAGAAGGTCCGCGAGGCCGCGCTCAAGGAGGTCGACAAGCTGGAGCGGGCGTCCGAGCAGTCGCCCGAGGGCTCCTGGATCCGCACCTGGCTGGACACCGTCCTGGAGCTGCCCTGGAACGAGCGCACCGAGGACGCCTACGACATCGCCGGCGCCCGTGCGGTGCTGGACGCGGACCACGCCGGCCTGGGGGACGTCAAGGACCGAATCGTCGAGTACCTCGCGGTCCGCAAGCGCCGGGCCGACCAGGGGCTCGGGCTGGTCGGCGGCCGCCGCGGCGGCGCGGTGCTGGCCCTGGTCGGGCCGCCCGGCGTCGGCAAGACCTCGCTGGGCGAGTCGGTGGCCCGGGCGATGGGTCGCACCTTCGTCCGGGTGGCGCTCGGCGGCGTCCGGGACGAGGCGGAGATCCGCGGCCACCGGCGCACCTACGTCGGCGCGCTCCCCGGCCGCCTGGTGCGCGCCGTCAAGGAGGCCGGCTCGATGAACCCGGTCATCCTGCTCGACGAGATCGACAAGGTCGGCTCCGACTACCGGGGTGACCCGGCGGCCGCCCTGCTGGAGGTGCTGGACCCGGCGCAGAACCACACCTTCCGGGACCACTACCTGGAGGTCGAGCTGGACCTCTCGGACGTGGTCTTCCTCGCCACCGCCAACGTGTTGGAGGCGATCCCCGAGGCGCTGCTCGACCGGATGGAGCTGGTCCGGCTGGACGGCTACACCGAGGACGAGAAGGTCGTCATCGCCCGGGACCACCTGCTCCCGCGCCAGTTGGAGCGGGCCGGACTGAAGGGCGAGGAGGTGGCGGTCGAGGAGGACGCGCTGCGCAGGCTCGCCGGCGAGTACACCCGCGAGGCCGGCGTCCGCAATCTGGAGCGCTCGATCGCCCGGGTGCTGCGCAAGGTCGCCGCCCAGTCCGAGCTGGGCGAGCGCGAGCTGCCCGCGGCGATCGCCGCGGGGGACCTGCGCGCGCTGATCGGCCGGCCGCACCACGTCCCGGAGGCCGCCCAGGAGCCGGCCGAGCGGCGCACCGCCGTCCCCGGGGTGGCGACCGGCCTGGCGGTGACGGGCGCCGGCGGCGACGTCCTGTTCATCGAGGCCTCGCTGGCGGACGCCGAGACGGGCGGCACCGGGCTCACCCTCACCGGGCAGCTGGGTGACGTGATGAAGGAGTCCGCGCACATCGCGCTCTCCTACCTGCGCTCGCGGGGCGCCGAGCTGGAGCTGCCGGTCACCTCGCTGCGCGACCGGGGCGTGCACCTGCACGTCCCCGCCGGGGCCGTCCCCAAGGACGGGCCCAGCGCCGGCATCACCATGACCGCGGCGCTGGCGTCGCTGCTCTCCGGGCGCCGGGTGCGCACGGACGTGGCGATGACGGGCGAGGTGTCGCTGACCGGGCGGGTGCTGCCGATCGGCGGGGTGAAGCAGAAGCTGCTCGCCGCGGACCGGGCCGGGGTCACCACGGTGATCATCCCCAAGCGCAACGAGGCCGACCTGGACGACGTCCCGGCCGAGGTGCTGGAGCGGCTCACCGTCCACCCGGTCGCGGACGTGCGGGAGGTGCTGAAGCTGGCCCTGGAGCCGGCCGGGGTGCTGGTCGCCGCCTGACGGGCGCGGGGAAGGCGGGGCAGGGCAGGGAGAGGCGGGGCAGCGGCCCGGCGGGGGGGGGGGGGGCCCCCGGGCCCCCGCCCCGGGGGGTGTAACTGGTTTTTGTTGAGAACCGAAATGAGGCCCCCAAGGCCCGGGGTTA